>JADIMN010000142.1 GCA_017694735.1 Candidatus Alectryobacillus merdavium | reverse complement strand
GCTAAAAAATATGAATTAAAAGGTGTTGATGAAATTGATTTTCCAATCAATCATGAATTATATAAATTAGCTTATTCATATTTTGAAAAAGATAAATTAATGGCTTTTAGTCTTCTTTTTGTATTATATACAAAACTTAGAAGAGGAAAGTTTTATGATAAAACCAATGTTTTATTATCGTCAAATTTATATTCGGAACTTAAAAATTGTGAAGAATTAAAAAATAGTGATTTATTTAAACATTTATTTTTGATGGCTAGTAGTCATTATGATTTAAGTATGGATTTAGTTCTTGAAGCAGAAGAACTATATAATTTAAATAAAGAACACAATGGTATTGCTAATCATTTTGTTTCTTTGGTTGCAGATTATTATTCTCTTCACTTAGACGACACAATTGAAGGAATTAAAATTCGAAAAAGAAAAAGATTTAAGAAAAGAGAAAACGAAGATAAAGAAGTAGATATTTTATTTGATAATAATTCAACTAATAATAAAGAATCTCCATTTATTTTTAGAAAGATATTATTAGATGCAGAAAAAACTGCTAATGATATTGTCAAAAAAGAACCATATGAAAAATTTTATTTTAATCTTGGAAGAATTCAAATGTTAGTTGGTAAATTTGAAGATGCAGAAAAAAATATAAACATGGCAATATCAAGAATTTCTAATGATGAAGAAAGAAAATTAAGAGTTGCTTCATATAATGATTATTTAAGAGATATTGTTTCGATTAAAGCATATTATAATACAAGACTTGAATTAATAAAAAATAGACTTTTAGAAGAAGATATTTCTAATGAAAAAATAATTAATATTGGTTATATTTCAATATTTTCAGCAGTTGTTTCTTTTATTGCTGCAACAGTTACCTCATTTTCAGAAATTAATGATTATAAGAGTATTGCTTTAACAATTACATTAATGGTTTTAGCATATACTTGTATTATTTCTATTATTATGTTTTTTATGTTAACCGTTTCAAAGAAAAATATAAAAACACATTGGATTAGTTATTTAATTTCACTTTTGATATTTGCAGGTAGTCTTGCGGGATTTTTATCTATATTATTATTAAATATTTAAGATTATGAGTAAAAGAATCGAATATATTTGTAAACCTAGTAAAAGATATAATGAAGACGGCGTTATTATTAACGATAATTTTTATGTTGTAATGGATGGTGCTACTGGGCTATATAAACAAACTTTTAGACCTAGTGATGCTTGCTATTTTGTAAAAGAATTTAAAAAAAGATTTGTAAATTGCAATGATTTTGAAAAAGAATTATCTAATTTAAGTAAGATTCTATATTCAATTTTTATTAAAAAATATATTGGAAAAAGTTTAAAAAGATCTCATATTCCTTCAATTGGTTTAAGTTTTGTTGTAATTGATGAGGTCAATAATAAAGCGTTTTTATATACTTTAGGAGATCCAGTTGTTTTTGTTAAATATAAAGACGGAAGTTATTTATATTTTAAAGAAGATAATTTAACTTTATTAGATAAGTATGCAATTGATAATATGATAAATATATCTAGAAAAGAAGGAATTTCTATTAAAGAAGCTAAAAAGATAGTTAGTAATTTAATTGTAGAAAATAGAAATAAATTAAATAAGGATAATGGTTATAATGTATTTTCTCTTTATAAAGATGGATATAATTTTAAATTATCTAAAAAAGAGATTAATTTAGATAATGCTAGCTATATTGCTTTGGCAAGTGATGGATTTATTCAAGCTTATGATACTTTTAAAATTTATGATAATATTTTAGATTTATTTGATAATGATTTATTACAAACTTATTTAAAAATGAAATATTTAGCTCATAAAGATAAAGATTTAAATATTTATCCTCGTTTTAAATTAATCGATGATACAACAGCAATAAAAATATATTTGTGATTTTATAATGAAAATTATATTTTATTTACTTCATTTTAAATATTAAAATAGTTTATATATGTTCTTAAGTACATTCAACGAAGCAACGTCAAATATTAATCCTACAAGAAATTTTAATTTATTGTATATTATTTTAGATTCTATATTTATTGTTGTTTTATTGACACTTTTTATTCTTAAAAAAAGATATTTAACTTTAATATTTGCTTTAATTGGTGGAGTTTTATATTTTATTGTTGATTATGGATATTTTTATTTAATTTCTGAGTCTAGAGTTATAAGTATAGATGGAAATGTTGTTGGAAATCTAGAAACTGCATTAGTATTACTTTGGATGTCACTAAGTTATGGCATAACGAATTTTGCTTTTATATGGCTGTGTTTAAGTAAAGATAAATATTTAAAATATTGGTTAATTTTAATTGTTGGTTGGTGGCTTGTTGCTCCTAGCATAGCTACTTTAGGAGGAGAAAATAATATTCAAACATATAGAACTACTAATCAATATCATGGAGCGATGGCAATTATATTAGTAGCTGGATATTTAGGATTGATTATTTATTATATGTTTAAGAAAGAACACAAGATGATGAATATTTTGTGGTTAATTTTAATTGGAGTAAGCGTTCAATTTGCATGGGAATTTGCTTTATTAATTAATGGAATTAGACCAATGAATGAAAATTCTATTCAAACTCTTTTAGTAAATTCTTTAATTGAAACAAATCTTGGCATGCCATATATTTATTTAATTTATTTAGGTGTTACAAAATACTTTAATGAGGACTTAAGTAAGAAAAATAAAGATAGCGAAATAAAAGAAAACAAAAATATTGAAAAAATCGATAAATAAAGTAAATTTGTCTTAAAATTTTAAATAATTTTTATTTATGATATGTGCTTTTTAAACATATAATAATAAATAGATGTGCAAAGAAGATATAAAATGTATTGAAATTAAAAATATTAGTAAAGATTATGGAGAAGGCAGAGGAGTCTTTGATGTTTCTTTTGATGTTAATAAAGGCGAGTGCTTTGGCTTTTTAGGACCAAATGGCGCTGGAAAATCAACTACGATTAGACATTTAATGGGTTTTTCAAAACCTGATAAAGGTGAAATTCTTATAAATGGTTTAAGCGTATTAAAAAATCGTGAGCAGATATTAAACAATTTATCATATCTACCAGGAGAGATAGCTTTACCAAAATCTTTAACTGGAAAAGAATTTTTAAAAAATCAAATGGACTTAAAACACGTTAGTGATGATTCCTTTTTAAATTTTCTAATTGATTATTTTGATTTTGATCCAAGTTTATTATGTAAAGATATGTCTTTAGGATCTAAAAGGAAATTAGCTATTATTTCATGCTTTTTAAATGATCCAGAAATAATAATTATGGATGAACCAAGCAGTGGTTTAGATCCAGAAATGCAAGATAGATTTATAAATTTAATAAAAGAAGAAAAAAATAGAGGAAAGACAATACTAATTTCATCTCATATTTTTTCAGAAATAAATGCTGTAAGTGATAGAATTGGTGTAATTAAAAACGGAAAAATTGTTTCTATCATAAATAGTTCTGATCTAAAACATAATAAAAACAAAAAGTACAACTTAACTTTTTCAAGATTTGAGGAATTTGATAAATTTATAAACTTAAAAAATAATAAAAATTATAAAATCTTAAATTATATTAAAGAAAATAAAGAAGTATTACTATCTATTAACGATGATGACATCAATATATTAATAGATATTTTATCAAACTATAAAATAAAAGATTTTAAAGAGATTAAAACTACTTTAGAAGATTATTTTATGTCTTTTTATGAAGAAGATAAAAAATATATGGGATTATAATTATGAATAAATTAGATAATAAGAACAAAGTAGTTGTTAATATAAATAATGTAACAAAAGATTATAAAAATAATCGTGGTAATTTTAATATTTCTTTTAATATCAAAGAAAACGAAGTTGTGGGAATTGCTGGAGAAAATGGAGCAGGTAAAACAACCCTTATTCGTGAAATAATGGGATTTATTAAATCTGATATTGGTAATATTGAAATTTATGGATTAGATGCTTATAAAGAGTCTGCAAAAATAAAGAACTATATTGGTTATGTACCCGGTGAAATAAATTTTCCAGATGTAAAAACTGGCTATCTTTTCTTAAAAAACTATGCGAAAAGTAGAAATATTAAAGATTTTACATTAGCAGATAAGTTAATATCTAGATTACAATTAGATATTAGAGCTTATCCAAAGAGAATGTCTAAAGGAATGAAACAGAAAATGGCAATAGTTAGTGCTTTTATGACTGATTCTCCTTTAATTATATTAGATGAGCCAACAACAGGATTAGATCCTTTAATGAGAGAAGTTTTATTATCGATATTATTAGAAGAAAAAGAAAAAGGAAAAACAATTTTTATTTCTTCTAATTCTATTGAAGAACTTGAAAGAGTATGTGATAGAGTATTTTTTATATCTCAAGGAAAAATAATTAACGAAGCAGATGTAAATAAAATAAAAAATGTTTCTTTTAGAGATTACAAAATCGAATTTAAGAAATTAAAAGATTATAACCAATTTAAGACTTTAAATTATCAAATAATTCGAGATCAAAGACAGTATTTTCAAGTAACCATTAGAGTAGAAAAGAAAAATATTCAAGAAATGCTAGAGATTTTGAAAAATTATGATGTCAAATTTATAAACGAAAAAGATTATTCCCTTGTATCATACTTTAATGAAGAAAGGAGAAAATTCAATGCAAAAAGAAAATAAAACTCTAAATTTGCCAGAAAAATTAGAAAACAATAACGACGATAAAAAAAGAAGTAAATTTTTCTCAATGCCTGTTTTTAAAGAAAGTATTAAAAGCAATTGGCTTGGAACTTTAATTGTTTCAATTGCAAATGGATTAATTTTAATTGTTGTAATGATAATTATGTCTGGTTTAAATATTGGAAGTACTTCTTCATCGCTAGATTCTTTAATAGAAAATGCTGATTTAGAAAGTACTTTAAAAGAAAGCTCTATAGGATATTATTCATCTTATTATAATGGAGCATTAACTTTTGAAACAATTGAACAAAGTAGAGATGCAATAATTTCAAATTCTTCATTAATTTATGAAAGTGTTACAAACGAAAGTGTTACTAGTATACTTCCAAGTATTAGAAACGCTTATGATTTAATTTATTTATTAAATAATGATCAAGAATCAGCAAAGCAACAAACATTAACTATTGCAAATGGATTAATTGATGCTTCAACTTCTATTAGCGAAGAAGATAAACCAATTTATAAAGAAATAGTTTCTTTATATTTAGATGAATATATTAATGCTCTAAATAATGGTTTAGAGATAAATGATGAGGATTTATTTTTAAATACTGTTTCTCAATATTTAATAAATGCCGTTTCTTCTTCAACTAATTTAAATGAAGAATATATTGATGATTTTAAACAAGATGTAATATCTAATTTAGAAAATTATATATTGTCAGTTAAAAATATTAGTGATGAACAAGAAATCCTAAGTCTTCAACAAGATTATGCTTATGAATTATTCTTCACTATTATTAAATACGCATCAGCAGATTATTCTTACGAATTAACAAGTTTATTATCTGATAAATTAAAATTAAGTTACACAATTAATAAGACATCATTTATTGAAAATACAGATAATTATAGATATGAAGAAATTTCTGAAGCGCTAATTGAAATGTTTCAAATATATTTTGAAGACATAATGTATTATTCGTATTTACCAAATTTTGATGTTGAAATATTAACTAATGAACTTGGTTATCCTATATATTATGAATATGATGAAAACAATCAAAAAGTAGAAATAACTTTATATGAATATGATCCAGATAAATTTATTGATTTGTCGTCAACTTCTGCTAGCTCTAGTACAATTTTGGAAAAAATGCATAAAGAAATAATAACTGGAGAAGGATATAGTCAAGAAGAAATAGATCAAGCGAAATTAGATGCAGAAGAGGGAATAGATATAATTCTTTCTTATTTTGAATCATTTATGCAAGATTTTATTACAAGAGATCAAAATAATACTAATTCATACTTTGATGGAACTAATTTGATCCAAAACACGATAATTGATAAAGCTTTATCTGATTTTGAAATTGAAGCAGATAAGACTATATTACAGCAATTTAACGAAACTTACGGTACTGATTTTAAAGAAGTTTTAGATATTACTGGCGAGTATATGGGGATGGACGGCAAGGAATTAAAAAGAAGTATTAGATCTTATGAAATTAGTGCTGTTTATTCATATATAGATGCTTATAATACTCTACTTAAAGAAAACGATACTAATAATTACACTCAACAAGAATGTTTTATGGTGGCTTTATCTATTGCTAGTAAAACAGTTGTAAGTAGCTTACCAGATTCTCTTACAAGTTTGATTTCTCAACTTGGAAGTACTGATTTGTATGGTTTAATTGTTGGTGTATTTATGTTTGGAGCAGTTATTGTATTGCTTCCTTTAGTTTATACAATTATACTTGCTAATTCATTAGTTAGTGAAAAGATTGAAACTGGTTCACTTGCTTTTACTTTAAGTACTCCAATTAAAAGAAGCACATATGTTACAACCCAAGCAATTTATTTAATTTTAAGTGAACTATTTATTGGTGTTATTACATTAATGTTTGGATTAATTGCAAGAGAAATAGGAGTTGCAATTGGTGGAACTCAGTTAATGAATTCACTACCTATTAGCGATGTTTTATTATATTCTTTAGGTAGCACAATTACCATGATATCTTTATCTAGTATATGTTTCTTATCAAGTTGTATTTTTAATAAAACTAGATTAAGTATTACGGTTGGTGGAGGAATAAATATATTCTTCTTTATTTGTTCTATATTAAGCTTTTTTGGATCAGAAGCTTTAACTCCAACAATTAGAATTGAAGCAATGGGATATTTTAGATATTTTACAATTATGTCATTAAATAATGGAGTTTGTGTTATGAATGGTAACTTAACTTTATTTATTATTGAACTAATTTGTTTATTACTAATTTCTGTTGGATGTTATATTGGTGGTATAGTAATATTTAATAAGAAAGATCTTCCGCTATAACTTATTTATATTTTAGGAGGCATTTATGAAGAAAATAAATTTATTAATAATTTCATTATTTATGATATCTACAACATCGTGTGGCGGAACTGATTTAAGTAGTTTTAGCACAGAAAATGATACAATTAATAGTGATTTTACAAGTAGTATTGAAGATACAAATACTTCTTTAATATCATCAAATTCTACTACTTCAAGCGATGGTGATAAAGATGATGTTAATAATAACTTAAACGAATTTAATTTATTAGATGATCCTCAAGAAGGTGTAATTCTACATTGTTTTTCTTGGAGTATAGATAATATCATTTCTTATTTGCCTCAAATTGCAGAAGCTGGCTTTTCTAGTATTCAAACATCTCCTTTACAACCGCAACTTGATTATTATCAAAATGGTAATTGGAAAGATCAATGGTGGAAATTATATCAACCAATGGGATTTACTGTTGCAGATGATAATCAAAATGTTTTAGGTAGTAAAGATGATTTAAAAAGGTTATGTGAAGAAGCGGATAAATATGGAATCAATGTTATTGTTGATGCCGTTTTAAATCATTTAGGTGGTGGAAATAGTGAACAATTAAATAGCAATGTAAAAAATTATGAACCAGAAATATATAATCAAAATTTAATTCATACCGGAGTTGGATTTGTAGATGACTCAAGTGCATATAAAGTTATAAAAGGATATCAAGGTGGATTTCCAGATATTCAAACCGAAAATCAAATTGTTCAAGATGCAGCATTAGATATGCTCAAAGAATATGTAGATTTAGGTGTGGATGGTTTTAGATTTGATGCTGCAAAACATATTGAAACCCCAAGTGATACAGAAGAGTTAAGATCAGATTACTGGGATTATGTTTTAGATAATACTTCTTTGTATGCGGAAGAAAAATATAACAAAGATATATATTATTATGGAGAAATTTTAAATACTCCAGGTAATTCTAGATCTTTTTCTTGGTATACAGACTTATTTAGTATCACAGATAATAGAACTGGGAATAATATAAGAGGTGCTGTAAATAGTAAAAATGTTTCTCAAGCAGCAAATGATGTTTATCTAACTGGTGAAGATTCAGATAAATTAGTTTTATGGGCGGAAAGCCATGATACTTATAGTAATGACAGCCACGAATCAACATATGTTAGTATGAAAGATATTAACAAAACTTATGCGATAGTTGGCTCTAAGACATCGTCGTCGCTATATTTTGTAAGACCAAATAACGATACTGTTTTTGGAGAAGTTGGAGATAAAACATTTTTAAGTGATGAAGTAAAGGCTATAAATAAATTTCATAATTATTTTAATAACTCATCAATTGATATTGAATCTACAACTAATTATGTTGTAACAAATAGATATTTTGATGAAGAACACTATGGATCAGTTATTGTGGATGTTACAGAAAACGGTAGTCTAAGTGAACTAAATTTATCAAGATTTAAAGGTGGAACATATCTTGACTTAGTTAGTAATTCAAATGTTGTAATATCAAATCATAAAGTAGTATCTGGAGTAATTGATGATAGTTGTATTATGGTTTTAAGTAGTGATTCATTTGATGAATCTAATATAAATAATGATAAAGTTAATATATTAATTGATAATAATGATTCATATTTAACACCTAGTTCTACTATAAATATTTCAGTAAGTAATGCTAGAGATAGTTATTTTCAAATAAATAGTGGTGAAAAAATTAAATTTTCAAATCAAACTAAAATTGATTTAAAAGATTATTCATTTTCAGATTATCAAGACATTACTTTAAAAGTTTATGCAAGTAATGAAACTGATGATAGTGAGATAAGTAAAAGTTACAAATTCTTTAATGCAACAAGTAATAATATTTATTTATTAGACTTAGAAAATCAGTATGATCTTTCGAATTCTAATTCAGCTTTATGGGCATGGAATGAAGGAGAAAATGGAACTTGGTTTACGGATTTTGATAAGCGAGATTATTATCTGAATTTTAATATAGATTATGATTTCTTTATCTATGTTCGCTTTTATTCTAATAATATAGATTGGAGTAATTGCGAATATCAAACAATTGATTTAAATACATCAAATATTATTTATGAATTAAATGAAGTTATTAAATAATATTAAGTAGTAAAAATTCTTATTTTTTATAAAAATAATGTAGAATTGCATTAGTTTTTTTAAAAATATTTTTCTAAAATTCAATAATCAATATCACTTTTTTTAATTTATTTTATGATTTGTGAAAATTTTAAAAAAATTATTGCTATTTACTGTTTTATTTAATTTTTTATAAGTATATAATACTTATACATTATGTTTAAAGAAAAAATTTTAAAAGCTGAAAATTTAGTAAAAACATTTAAAGTTGGTGATTCAACACTTAATGCAGTTGATGGTGTTTCTTTTGAGATTGAAAAAGGTGATTTAGTAATTATTGTTGGACCTAGTGGAGCTGGAAAAACTACTCTTTTAAATTTAATTGGTGGTATGGATAAAGCCACAAGTGGTTCATTAATTGTTGATAAAAAAGATGTAGCTAAATATAACGAAAAAGAACTTACATTATATCGTAGAAATGACGTTGGTTTTGTTTTTCAATTTTATAATTTAATGCCTAATTTAACTGCTTTAGAGAATGTTGAATTAGCTACAGAATTAAAAAAAGATTCTCTAGATCCTAAAACTATTTTAGAAAGTGTAGGATTAGGTGAAAGATTAAGAAATTTCCCTGGTCAATTATCTGGTGGAGAACAACAAAGAGTAAGTATTGCAAGAGCTATAGCTAAAAACCCTAAGATTATTTTATGTGATGAACCAACAGGTGCTCTTGATTATAAAACTGGTAAAAATATTTTAAAACTTTTAAGCGATGTAGCTAAAAAGAAAGGCAAAACCGTAATTATTGTTACTCATAATAGTGCTTTAACCGAAATTGGTGATAAAGTTTTTAAAATTAAAAATGGAAAAATAGAGGAAAGTATTGTTAATAAAACGCCAAAGAACATCGAAGAGGTTGAGTGGTAGATGGTATTTATTAAAACTGTTCTTAGAATGTTTAAAAAGAACATTTTAAGATTTATATTTTTAACTGGTATTATCTTTTTAGGGATTTCTTTTGTTAGTGGCTTATCGATTTCTGGTGGTGTTATTAAAAGTAGTGTAAGTGATTATTATCAAGAAAGTAAGGTTACTGACTTAATTATAAAAACAACTGAAATTACTGGTATTAGAAATTCTGATGTTAACACAATTAAAGATTTAGAATTTGTAGAAGATGCCTATCCTTTTACATCGTTAGATGTTGAAGTTGATGAATATGACTACAGAGTTTATTTATTAGACTATGAAAATTTAGGTTTTAACACAGTTACTTTATTAGAAGGAAATTACCCAGAAAGTTATAATCAAGTTTTAATTGAGAAAAACGGAAGCGATGAATTTTCTTATCAAATTGGAGATACTATTTC
>JADIMN010000141.1 GCA_017694735.1 Candidatus Alectryobacillus merdavium | reverse complement strand
ACATTGTACGGTCTCATTTACGAAAAATGGGACAAGATATCCAGCATCCAAAGTAGTTAAGCATTAACATTGTACGGTCTCATTTTCCCCTACATATAGTATTAAATCCCCTTCACTATCGTTAAGCATTAACATTGTACGGTCTCATTTTCTAAAATGTCACCTGTGTTAGCGTCATCATACGCGCGTTAAGCATTAACATTGTACGGTCTCGTCATTTTATGTTTATATTAGGACTATATGTTATATTTGTTAAGCATTAACATTGTACGGTCTCATTTTTAGTGGTATAACTTCTGGGTTAACAACTTCATTAGTTAAGTATTAACATTGTACGGTCTCATCCACTTGCTACACAACCAGTGATTTCCCTTACCATGTTAAGCATTAACAGTGTACAATGTAATTTAGGTTGTAGGATTATGCTAAATGTATTTATGGTGATTTTTGATTAATATTAACAAGTGATGCTTAGCAGTAAAATGAAAGAAAGACATAACTTAAATTAAAGTTATGTCTTTTTTTTATAAAATTTTTTAAAAACTATGCCGAATTTTGAAAAAAACAGCAGATATATATAATAAGATAATGATTTAAAAGAGAGGAAGATATTTATGAAAAAATTATTGATGGCTTTGGTTTTAGCGATTGCAGTTTGTTTACAAAGTGGTGTTAGTATGGCTGCTACTGAAGATATGGCAAAAATAGATTATATAGAAGTAAAAGAATTAGGATTAAATCTTATAAAAGTTGAAATGCCTTTGGAAAAAGGTTTTGAAAGTATTTATGGACAAGATTATGCACCACTTACAATTATTGTTTACAATGATAAAAGCGATATGATAGCAATAGATGAACCTTTTGCACACAAATTGACATCTGAGAAATACGATTATGTAAAAGAACAGATGATAAAAAAACTTGGTGAGCCAGATAAAATTGAGAATTTAGCAGATAATACAATAACTATTTGGTATACAGATGATAAAAAAAATATAGATGTTGTTTTAAATTCAAAATCAATAACGCAGTTTTTTCGACAAGATGATGCAGATGTATTAAAAAAATATAAATTATCTACGCAAATTAAAGATTTCATAAGTTGTATTGTTAGTCAATATTAAAAATAATACAATAAAAGAGAGGAATGATTTTCATGAAAAAGATTTTTTTATTGATTGTTTCCTTATGTATGTTCAGCTCTGTGTGTATGGCAAGTCCAGTTTATTTTTATAATTATTCCAATACATCTAATTATGCTTACGAACCTAATACGGATAAAAATTATGCTCAATCGGTTGCAGCCCTTGTCAATCGGGAACGATTAAAAGCAGGGGTAAGACCATTGATATTAAATCCATATTTATGTAGCAGGTCGGATATAAGAGCTAATGAATTGGCGACAATTTTTGCTCATACTCGTCCTGATGGAAGTCAGTTTTATACTGTATTAGATAGAAGAAAATTTCATTATATGACAGCTGGTGAAAATGCAGCGGCTGGTGCTAGTTCCCCTCAAGAAGTAGTAAATATTTGGATGAATTCTCCAGGACATAGACAAAATATCTTAAATCCTAAATTTCGCTATATAGGTGTAGGTTATGCTTATGTGCCTAATAGTCAATATAATAATTATTGGATACAGATATTTTCAGATTAATTTGCCTCCATTTTAATTAACATAAATGTTGCTCCTAGGCATAGGTTATAGTTTTATATAGCCTATGCCAAAAATTAAATATTTATTTCGTGATTGTATGTTTTGAAAGGAATTTTGTTATGAAAAAAGAAATGACACCTGTAATTACATCAATGATAAAGCGTATAAAATCTGAGGATTATAAATTTAATATATATAGTCAAATCGAATCATTCTGTATAGAAAGTATGATAAACAGTATGAAACTGGGTATTGCTAAAGAAACATCATTAAAAAAGAGTTTTATTGGTCAAGAGCTTATGCCTTTTGCTTTTAGGTTTTATAATTGTGATAGTGAGATGATAGTAATTCAGTTGCCATTTAAACATAAATTGATAGATGAACAATTTGAAAGTATAGAAAAAAATATTGGTAAACCCGATAAAATAAAAAAAAATAAGGAAGATACTATGGCGATTTGGTATTTTGTTGTTGATGAAAAAGAAAGGGCGTATATGCTAAATTCAAGTGCTTTTATTATTGTTGAAGTAGATAGTGTTATAAAAATTTTAGATTCATTTAATTTGCCAATGGAAATAGAGGATTTTGTAAATGTAGTTATTTCTTTAGATAAAGAAACCCCAGAAGATTACGAAGATGAAAGGATTGCTCAAAACTTTGAATATATACTTTGCTAAAAGTCTCCGAAAGATTTTGGCTCTTTATATGATTAAGAGGCTGTACCGTATACATTAGCAATTAATGTGGAGGGCAGTGGAATGATAGCAATGGATATATCTTTTGTAAAAGAATTGACATCAGAACAGTAGGAGAGCGTAAAAAAAGAAATATCTCCCAAAAGGTGAACCTAATGAAATAAAGAATTTTAAAGAGGAAACAGTGATTGTTTGGTATTTTGAAGATGAAAAAAGATTATATGTTTTAAATTCAAAATTTGTTACAATATTTATAAAAAATGATGTTTTAGCTGTTTTAGATGTATATAATATATCCATATCAATTATTGATTTTATAAATATTATTACTAATCTTCCTAAAAGTATAATTTAATA
>JADIMN010000140.1 GCA_017694735.1 Candidatus Alectryobacillus merdavium | reverse complement strand
CTATATTAGTACTTTTAAAAATGCTTTCAAAAGTTTGAAATAATGGGCAACCAATATTTTTACGATATACTCTAAGAATCTTATTAATATAATTAATTAGAATAGATCTTTTAACTTTAATATTTCTTTTTTCTAAATAAGTATTTACATTTTTATATACATCTTCACCTATCTCATTATATTTATCTAAAGACATAATTTCTTTAGCAACTAAATATTCTATTACTCGATTATCAAAATAAATCGAATCTCCCTTACCATATAAATACTTACTCTTCATAATTTTACCAACTATATTATACCGATAAATTGCCTAAATACATACATTATTTTCATATAAAGTAAGATTAAAATGTCATTTTATTAATAAAAGAGTTGATAGATTTTTCTATCAACTCTTGAAAGTTATTAATAATTATTATTGGATTAAACCTTCAACCATGTAATCATAACCTCTTGCTTTAAAGGCTACCCGTCTTTAGGATTTAACACTAGATAATTTAGGATGAAATATAGGATGTAAGAAATTACTTATACTAAAGTATAAGTAAAAGTATTGCACCTTTTTTATTTTTGGTTTATAATACATAGTGTTAAAGTGTTTTATGTTATTGGAGGTCTCTTATGCGTTACTTTCTTAAAAAATCTTTCCCTTCTAAAAAGGGAATTTATCTTCAAATTTATGAATCTTCTTACATATCTGGAAAAGGTAGCCGAAATAGATCATATAGAGCTATTGGTTATGTATCTGAACTCTTGAAAAAAGGTATAAAAGATCCTGTTAAATATGCCCAACATCTTGTTGATGAATTAAATAAAACAATCCCTTCAAAAAGGGAAGCAAAAATTGGAGAATATTCTAACAATTTAAATCTTGGATACTTTTTGCTTAAGTCAATGTTAGATTTTTTAGAACCAGATGAAATACTCAATTTAATGTCTAGAAACAAAAGATTTTCCTTTAACCTTTCAGATTTTGTCCGTTCTATGATATATGCTCAAATAGTTAATCCTGCTTCAAAACATAAAGCTTTTGAGAAAGTTATGCCTTGCATTTATGGAGCAGAAACCTTCTCCTATAACCAAATTTTAGATACCGTAAATTATATCGGTGGTGACTACCAAAAATTAATTGAACTTTTTAATTTACAGATTTCTAAAAAATGGAAACGTAATACTTCTAATTTACTTTTTGATTGCACTAACTATTACTTTGAAGTTGATTTTCCAAAAGACGAAAGACAATACGGGCCATCAAAAGAAGAAAGACATCTTCCAATAATCGGTCAAGCTTTGTTACTAGATGAAGATCAAATTCCAATTGGCATGTCTTTATATCCTGGTAATCAATCTGAAAAACCTGAACTGAGGAAAAATATTGAGAATTTAAAAGAAAGATTTGACATCAAAGGAAGAGTTGTCCAAATTGCAGATAAAGGACTAAATTGTGCAAAAAACATTTATTCTGCAGTAAAAGAATCTAATGATGGATATATTTTTTCTAAATCAGTTCATGGGAAAGCCCTTTCTAAGGCGGAAAAACAATGGGTTTTATTAGAAGATGATGATGCAAATTTATGGCATGATGTGTTAGATTCAAATGGAAAACTTTCCTACAGATGGAAAGAATGTATTGATGTTTATGACTATAGTTTTACTAATGAAAATGGAGAAAAAATCTCTTTCAAAACCAAAGAAAAAAGAATAGTTACTTTCAATCCAACATTAGCAAGAAAGCAAAAAGTTCAAATCCAAAAACAAATTGATAAAGCTAAAAACATGAACACGATCAGACAACTTTCAAAAGAAGATTACGGAGATTCAATTAAATATGTAAAATTTATTACAAAAGATAAAGATGGGAACACTATTACTCCAATTCCAACAATGAATGAAGATAAAATTCAAGAAGATTTAACTTTTGCAGGTTATAATCTTTTAGTTACTTCTGAATGGAAAAAGGAAGCGACTGAAATATACAGAGCTTATCATTCCTTATGGAAAATTGAAGAATCGTTCAGAGTAATGAAAACATATTTGGAAGCTAGACCAGTATATTTACAAAAACTCGACTCAATTTATGGTCACTTTACAATTTGTTATCTTGCTTTAACAGTTTTAAGATTACTTGAATTAAAAGTCTTTGACAATGAACTAAGTATTGGTCAAATTGTAGACTTTATTCGAGATTACAATATCACAGAAACACTTGATGGAAATTATATTAATACAGCACATAAATCTAAGGCACTTGAAGTAATAAAACAACGTTATTCTTTAACAAAACTTGATAATTTAAATTTAAATAAAAAATCGGCGAACAATATCTTGAACGCCGAATTATACTTTGATTAAAATTTTAAATTTAACACTAGAAAATTATACCTTGAGCCTAAAGTCAGGTTTTATTACAAAAATAAGATAAAAGAATAACAAATTCGATAGTTTACCTAATTTTATTTATTAAATTTAAAATCTCATGTTATCATAAAAGCAGAGAGGAACAAAATTATGAATAAAACAGCCAAAATTTTAACAATTTCGTTTTTTAGCTTATTCGCTTTTGCCTTTTTTATCATGCTAGTGAATTTGCTATCATCATTTTTAACTTCTATTGATAGTTATGTTCACTATATAGATCAATTATGGAGTAGCCTCGTAAGTATAATTTTACAATTAATAGTTAGTGTAATCGTTATTATAATGTCTATTAAAACTATTCTTAAAGTAACTAAGGGTGAAATAGCAAGTAGAGAAAAAGTAGTAACAACTAGTTTAATTTTGTTTTTAATGTACACTGGTACTTCTTTATTATCTTCCATAATTTCATTGATCTTTTATTGCACTAATACATCAACCAATTATTCAATTGGTTACCAATTTGTTGCAACTTTAATTTTTACTTTAATAGCAACAGTATTATTAGTTTTATCTATAGTTAATACACCAAAAATTAAAAATAAAAAACTAATTATCATCTTAGCTTACGCCATATTTTTTGTATTACTAATCGCATCATGTCCAGGTGTTGATGCTCTTTCGATGCCTTTCTTAGTCTTCTTATTCTTTGCTACATTTATTGGTTTCGCACTTGCTGTATTTAGTGAATATGATTTTATAAAATGTCCATTTAAATGTAAAACATGTGAATGTGAATCAAATTGTGAAAAAGAAGAAAAAAAGGAAGAAGA
>JADIMN010000139.1 GCA_017694735.1 Candidatus Alectryobacillus merdavium | reverse complement strand
GTTTTTATCTTTATTTAATAAAAGGATTAGCAACAATTCATAAAAATAAAAATATTAAAAAAGTAGATAAAAATTTAGATATTTATGTTATGGTTGGCGAAGATGATCCAGTTTCTAATAATTCTAAGACTTGTAAACATCTAATAAAACAATATAAAAAACTAGGACACGATAAGATTGATTTAAAAATATATAAAAATGCACGTCATGAAATACTAAATGAAGATATTAAAGATCAAGTAATTCAAGATATATTAAAATTTTTGGAAAAATAAAAGCTCAACTTCAATAGTTGAGCCTTTTTATCATTTTTATAAATAAGATAAGATTATCTAGCTAAAAATCCTATCGAAGACATTACACTTGGGTTATTTACTCCAAATGCGCAAGCACTGATGCCGATGTTATTTAATAATTCGGTTTCTTTTTGAAGTTTTACTTCATTGTTTTCGTACTCAACGTATTCTTTAGGATTCCAATTTAAATTTTTAAACATATAAATCCCTCCTTTGTAAATAAGATGAAGTTAACTTTCTTAACTTCACTTATATATTAAAAGAAAAAAATATAAAAAGATAATTGAAAACGGTTTCAAGAAAGCGTTTTCATTTAAAGATGCGTTTACATCGATATTTTATTAACATTATTTATTCAAATTTTCTTATTTTTTTAAAATATTTTCATAAAATTTTTACATAAAATTTAATAGATAAAGAATATTTTTACTTTTTAATAAAAAAAGAATTAAAAATAATGTATAATACAATGCGGTTAAGATGTTTTCTGTGCATAACCATCTTTAAAAAACATGGAGGTTTTTTATGTCAATAGACACAAAAAAGATAGTTGAAAATGCTTTTATAGCAGCAATCTATTTTGTAGTAACGCTAATTTGTATGCCATTAAGTTATGGATTAATACAATTTAGAGTTAGCGAATTGTTAATGTTATTATGCTTTTTTAGAAAAGATTTTGTAATAGGATTAACAATTGGATGTTTCTTATCTAATTTAGCTGGGAGCGGGAGTGTTCTTGGAAGTTCTGGCTGGATAGATGCTTTTGTTGGAAGTACAGCAACTTTACTAAGTGGATTATTAATGCCATATTGTAAAAAATTATTTATAGCTAGTTTACTACCAGCTATATTTAATGGCTTAATTGTTGGAGCTGAACTAACATATTTATTTGAAGTAAGTGATTTATATTATGTTGCTTTTGGATATGTATTTTTGGGAGAATTAGTAGTTGTTAGCATTGTCGGTTATATTTTCTTTATAATATTAATAAAGAAAGATAAGAAATTTCTTACAAGAATTAATGCTACTTGTAATTTAAAAGTTAAATGGTAAGTGATAAATTTTATTTTGAATTAATACATAAAGATAAACATACTGGTGCAAGGTATGGTATTTTGCATACAAAACATGGTGATTTTGAAACACCAATGTTTATGCCAGTTGGAACTCTTGCTACTGTTAAATCTTTATCACCAGATGAATTAAAAAGTATTAAATCTGGAGTTGTTTTATCAAATACATATCATCTAACTATTCGACCTGGAACAAATATTGTAAAAAAAGCTGGTGGACTTGCAAAGTTTATGAATTATGATGGTCCAACATTAACTGATAGTGGAGGATTTCAAGTATTTTCTTTAAGCGAATTTAGAGAAATAAATGAAGAAGGAGTAACTTTTAAAAATCATTTAAATGGTGATAAATTGTTTTTTTCTCCAGAAATTTCAATTAGAAAACAAGAAGAAATTGGTGCAGATATTATAATGTCTTTTGATGAATGTATCCCATATCCTTCTAGTTATGAATATATTAAAAATAGTGTTGAAAGAACTCTTAGATGGGCTAAAAGAGGAAAAAATGTTAAATCATCTGATCAAGCATTATTTGGCATTGTTCAAGGTAGCAATATTAAAGAATTAAGAAAATATTGTGCCGAAGAATTAGTTAAAATGGATTTTGATGGATATGCAATTGGAGGAGCTAGTATTGGAGAGCCAAAAGAAGAATTTATTAAAATGATTCAATATTCTACTCCATATTTACCAAGTAATAAGCCTAGATATGTTATGGGTATTGGAACAGTTGACTATATTTTTGAAGCAATTGAAAATGGAGTTGATATGTTTGATTGTGTTTTACCAACAAGAATTGCAAGACATGGAACTTTAATGACAAGTAGCGGTAAAGTAAATATAAAAAACGAAAAATATAAAGAAGATTTTTCTACTTTAGATGATGAATGTGATTGTTATACATGCAAAAATTTTAATAAAGCATATTTAAGACATTTATATGTTTGTGATGAAATACTTGGAAAAAGATTACTTAGCATCCATAATTTAAGATTTTTAATTAAGTTATGTGAAGGCGCTAGAGAAGCAATAAAAAATGATACTTATAAAGAATATAAAGAAAAAATATTAAAGAAATACGGGAGTTTTTAATATTTTATGGATATAAACATATTTAATTTTGAATTGCCTGAAGAATTAATAGCTCAATATCCTTTATCTCATAGAGATGAATGTAAACTTTTATCTATTAATAAAAAAGAAAAGACATATAAAGATGAAACTTTTAAAGATATTGTTAAATATTTTAAAAAAGGTGATGTTTTAGTTAGAAATAATACTAAAGTAATTCCAGCTCGTTTATATGGAATAAAGTTAGAAACTAATGCTCATGTAGAAGTATTACTTTTAAAAAATATAAAACAAGATATATGGGAATGCTTGTGTGGTAATTCTAAAGTAATTAAAGTTGGAACTAAGATTTCTTTTGGAAATGGACTACTTTTAGGAGAGTGTATTGAAAGAAAAGATGAAGGTATTAGATTAATTAAATTTTCTTATGATGGAATATTTTTAGAAATTTTAGAACAAATTGGATTAATGCCTCTTCCTCCATATATTAAAAAACAAGTTGAAAATAATAATGATTATCAAACTATATATGCAAAAGTATCTGGAAGCGCAGCAGCACCAACTGCTGGTTTTCATTTTACTGAGGAATTGCTTGACAAATTAAAAGAAATTGGAGTTGAAATAATTGATATTACATTAAATATTGGTTTAGGTACTTTTAGACCAGTAAAGGTAAGCGATACAAAAGATCATATTATGCATAAAGAAGAATATGAAATTTCAAAAAACGCTGCAGAACGTTTAAATTTAGCAAAAAAAGAAGGTAGAAGAATAATTGCTGTTGGAACAACAAGTGTTAGAAGTTTAGAAGCTAATTTTACTAAATATGGTATTTTTACACCAACTAGAGAAGAAACAGATATTTTTATATATCCAGGATATAAATGGAAAGTAGTTGATTGCTTAATTACAAATTTTCATCTTCCAAAATCAACTTTGTTAATGCTAGTTTCTAGTTTTATCGGAGATATAGATTACACTCTTTCATGTTATAAACATGCAGTTGAACAAAGATATAGATTTTTCTCTTTTGGAGATGCAATGTTTATCTATGAATGAAAAAAATTATTTATTAATTTGTGAAAAAGAATTACTAAAAATTGCTAGCAATTCTACAACAAAACCAAAGATGTTAGTTCATGTTTGCTGTGGTCCATGTAGTGTTTTTCCTTTAAAGTTTTTAAGCAATTTTTTTGATATTACAGTGTATTTTTATAATCCAAATATTTTCCCTAATAATGAATTAGAAAAACGTTATCAAACCTTATGCCAATATATTGATCCTTTAAAAAAAGAAAATATTAATATTAATGTTGTTTTTGATACTATAGACTATAAAGAATACATGAAAGATTTAAGACCTTTTAAGGATGAAAAAGAAGGTTTAAATAGATGTAAGCTTTGTTATAAAAAAAGATTAGAACAATCTTTTATATATGCTTGTAAAAATAATTTTGATTACTTAACAACTGTAATGACTTCAAGTAGACAAAAAAGTTCAAATGCAATAAATAAAATTGCTGAAGAATTACAAGATAAATATCCAAGTGTTAAATATTTATTTAGTGATTTTAAAAAACACGGATGGGCAGAAGAAGGATATAGAAAAGCAAAAGAAGACTATAACTTATATTTACAAGATTATTGTGGATGTGAGTATTCTATTTAATATTTAATTAAAATTTCAATCCCATATTACAGAAGTAATTCGTTTTTTAATTTAAAAAAACTTTTGCATATTTATAAAATTAAATATTGAATGTAAATGCTTAATATTTTTAGATTTGATTTGTGTTATTAATGTGATAAAATTTTCTAGGTGAAAAAAATGAAAAAATGTTTTTTAAAACTTTTTGGTTATTGAGTTCATTGTTTTTTTGATTTTGCCTTTTTATATGCTTTATGATTGGTCGTTAAGAGATAATACAAAAAATCCAGAAAGAAGATATATTTTTAATATTTATAACACAATGAGATGTGGAGAGGATTGTACTTATGGTTAAAAATAAAAATTTTTATATACATAACTGTATTGGAATAATTGGTTTATTACTCTTTTTTTCATTATTTTTTATTCCAATAGTTTATCACGGTTATGGACCTGATGATGATTTTAATATTGTTTCTTTAACAGAAGATTTTAGATATCTTTTAACTACATTTATACCTCTTATTATCTTATGGATTTCAACTAGTTGTTTTTTAGTTTTGTATTTCATTTATAAAAATAAATTAGTTTTTCAAATTTTATATATTGTTTTTGGAATCGGAAATATTATTTGTTTCCTTCTTATTACTTTTATAACATATAGAGTTACTGAGATTGGTCATATTTTAATTATTGTTGCATCTATTTTATCTTTAATTTCAATATTTTTTGAAATAATTAAATTAGTGGAGCTTTTTCTAAGTAAACTAAAAGAAAATATTTAATTTTTAATAATAAAAAATTGAAAACAATCTCCTTATAGTTAGGAGGTTTTTTAATTTTAAAAAAAATTACAAAAAAGATTTGCAATATATTTATATATATATTATTATATTAGAGCGTGTGTAGAAAAGTGTTGATATGCGAGATTGCTGATACACCGATAGGCGTTGTCATGATAGGCATTCAGGGAACTCGTATTGAACGGATTTACACTACCAGGCCTATTAAAATTAAGGAGGAAAATTCATGGCTAAAAAGAAAGATGAAATTCGTATTCGATTACAAGCTTATGATCATAGATTACTTGAAGCTAGTGTTCAAAAGATAATCGAAGTTGCGAAAAAATCAGGCGCTCAAATTGTTGGACCAATTCCACTTCCAACTGAAAGACAAGTCTATACAATTTTAAGAGCAGTACACAAGTACAAAGATTCTCGTGAACAATTCGAGATTAGAACTCACAAGAGATTAATCGGTATTACTCATCCTACAAAACAAACAATCGATTTCTTAAAGAGATTGGATTTACCAAGTGGTGTTGATATCGATATCAAGTTATAAGGAGGTAAATGCAATGAAAGAAATTATTGGAAGAAAAGTTGGAATGACTCAAGTATTTGCAAAAGATGGTACCTCTTATCCTGTTACAGTTGTTGAAGTATTACCAAACGTTGTAACACAAGTTAAAACACTTGAAAAAGATGGATATAAAGCTCTTCAAGTTGGTGTCGAAGATGCAAAATTATCTAGATTAAATAAATGTGAAAAAGGAATTTTTGAAAAAGCAAATGTTACTCCTAAACAACATTTATTTGAAATTAAAGGTGACGAATTAGAATCTTACCAAGTTGGTAATGAAGTAAAAGTTGATATCTTTAAAGTCGGTGATATCGTTGATGTTACTGGAACTAGTAAAGGTAGAGGATACACTGGTGCAATCGCAAGATATGGATTTACTATCGGTCCTAAAGGACATGGTAGTGGTTACCATAGAGGTGTTGGTTCATTTGCTAACAATGGTAGAGACAATAACAGAGTCTTACCAGGAAAGAAAATGTCTGGTCATCATGGTAATAAATCTGCAACAATTCAAAACTTATTAGTTGTTGATGTAAATGTTGAGAAAAATTACATCTTAATTAAAGGTGGTTTACCAGGACCTAAGAAATCATTTGTAACAATTAAGTCTGCTTATAGAACTCAATTTGGAACAAAACAAGTAGTTAAAGAACTTGTAAATAACACTCCAAAGAAAGAAGAAGAAGCTACTCCAAGTGCTGAAGTAAGTGCTTAATAACTAGAAAGGAGAAAACATAATGAAAAAATTAAGTGTTAATGTCTTAAATACAACTGGTGAAGTTGTTTCTGCATTAGATTTAAATAAAGATGTATTCCAAGTTAAAGAAAATACTCAAGTTATGTTTGATGCTGTTCAAGTTTATCAAGCAAATATGAGACAAGCTACTGCTAAAACAAAAACAAGACATGAAGTTAGTGGTGGTGGTAAAAAACCTTGGAGACAAAAAGGAACCGGTAGAGCTAGAGCTGGTTCATCAAGATCACCTATCTGGGTTGGTGGCGGAAACGCTCTTGGTCCAGATGGAAATCAAAACTATAAATTAGCTCAAAACAAAAAAGCTCATAAATTAGCTCTTAGATCTGCATTAAGTCTTAAAGTTAAAGAGAATTTAATTGTTGTTGATGAGTTAAAAGTTAGCGGAAAAACAAAAGATATGAAAACTATCTTAAACGCAATTAAAGCTAGCGGTAGAGTTTTATTAGTAAGTAGTGATGAACTTGTTCATCAAGCAAGCAAAAACTTAGAAAATGTTGTTGTTAGAGAATTTAATAATGTTTCTGTATATGACTTATTAAATACTAAATCACTTGTTGTTGATCAAAACGACATTAAGAAAATTGAGGAGGTATTAGCATAATGCCAAGAAAGAAAAAAGTTGAAGAAGTTGTTGAAAATGTAAAAAAACCTACATTAAATGACTTCGAAGTAATTGTAAGACCTGTTATTACAGAAAAAACAATGAACTTAATGCAAACTCAAAATAAAGCAACATTTGAAGTTAGTAAAGATGCTAATAAAATTCAAATTAAAAAAGCTATTGAAAAAATCTTCAAAGTTGAAGTTACAAAAGTTGCTATTTCAAATGTTATAGCAAAGCAAACTACCAGAGGTTCAAGATATAAAGGAATCATTTCTGGATATAAGAAAGCAATTGTAACAATTAAAGATGGTGAAGCAATTGATTTATTCAAAGATTAATCACCATATATATAAATAAGGATAAATATAGGAGAATTTAAAAATGGGAATTAGAACATATAAGCCTACAAGTCCATCTCGTAGAGCTATGACTAATACGACTTTCGAAGAATTAAGTAAAAATGTAACTCCTGAAAAATCACTTCTTGTTAAATTAAGTAAAACCGGTGGTAGAAACCAACAAGGTGTTATTACAACAAGACATATCGGTGGGGGACATAAAAGAAAGTATCGTATAATTGACTTTAAAAGAAATAAAACCGATATCGTTGGAAAGGTTGCAACAATTGAATACGATCCAAATAGAAACGCATATATCTCACTTATTAATTATGTTGATGGTGAAAAAAGATATATCATTGCTCCACTTGGATTAAAAGTTGGTGACAAAATTGTTTCAAGTGATGTTGCTGATATTGTTACTGGAAACGCAATGCTTCTTGAAAACATTCCAGAAGGTACTAGAGTTCACAATCTTGAACTTACTCCTGGAAAAGGCGGTCAACTTTGCAGAGCTGCTGGAAGTTCTGCTCAAATTCTTGGTAAAGAAGGAAAGTATGTAATTATCAGACTTCAAAGCGGTGAAACAAGAAAAGTATTAGGAAAATGTAGAGCAACAATTGGTATTGTTGGAAATCTTGATTACAACTTAGTTAACTTAGGTAAAGCTGGTAAATCTAGATGGTTAGGTATTAGACCTACTGTTAGAGGTAGTGCTATGAACCCAACAGATCACCCTCACGGTGGTGGTGAAGGTAAGTGTCCAATTGGTAGAGATGCACCACGTACTCCATGGGGTAAGAGAGCTCTTGGAGTCAAGACAAGAAGAGTTAAAAAATCTTCTAGTAAATTAATTATTAAGAGAATTAATGATAAATAGTAAAGGAGTAAAGTAATGTCAAGAAGTTTAAAAAAGGGACCATTCTGTGATGAATATTTACTTAAAAAAGTTGAAGCTTTAAATAAGGCTAACAAAAAAGAAGTCATCAAGACATGGTCTAGAAGAAGTACAATTTTCCCAGCATTTGTTGAACACACCTTTGCTGTTTATAATGGAAGAGAGTTTATTACTGTTTATATTACCGAAGATATGGTTGGACATAAACTTGGTGAATTCTCCCCAACTAGAACATTTAAAGGTCACAGCGGAAACAATGCTCAAGATAAAGCTGCAGGAGGTAAAAAATAATGGCTGAAGAAGTAAAAAGCAAAAAAACAACTACAAGAAAGCCAAGAGCTAAAAAAGAAGTTGAAGAAAAAGTTGCAACTCCTGTAGTTGAAGAAAAAGTTGCTAAGAAAACTGCTAAAAAACAAGAAAAAGCCGCTAAGAAAGCTGAAAAAGAAGAAAAGAAAGCTTTAAAGAAGGCACAAGAAGAAAAACCTCTTCCAAATCCTGTTAGCGAGGCTAAAGCAGTTGCTAAAAATATTAGATGCACTCCAAGAAAAGCTAGATTAGTTATTGATTTAGTTAGAGGAAAAAGCGTTAGCGAAGCAGTTGCAATACTTAAAAATTTAAATAAAGCTGCTGCTCTTCCAGTACTTAAAGTAATTCAAAGTGCTGCAAGCAATGCAATTAATAATTTTAATCTTGATGATGAAAAGTTATACATCAAAGAAATCTATGCAAGTGATGGAATGAGAATGAAAAGATACTTACCAAGAGCAAAAGGTAGTGCTAGTGGTTTAGTAAAAAGAATGTGTCATATCACTTGTGTAGTAAAGGAAAAGAAGTAAGAAAGGAGTAAGTATGGGACAAAAAGTTAATCCAGTTGGAATGAGAATTGGTATCAATAGAGATTGGAATACTCATTGGTATGCTGATAAAAAAGAATTTTCTACTTATTTACTTGAAGATATAAATATTAGAAAGTTTATTACAAATTTCTTACAAAAAATTAAAGATAGCAAAGATAAAGATAAAAAGACCGGCGATAAAGATGTTTACTTATCAAATATTGAAATTGATAGAGTAAAAACCGATAAGGGATTATTAATTAAAGTTAATCTTCACTTATTAAATGGTGGTATACTTGCTGGAAACAATGATCAATATTTAAATCAAATCAAAGCTGGTGTTATCAAAATTGTAAAAAATGGAACAAAAGGTAGAGTTGAATTAAGATATAACGTCATTAAAAGAGGCGAACTTGATGCTACTATTATGGCAAAAAGAATTGCTAATCAACTTGAAAACAGAGTTTCATTTAGAATCGCTCAAAAGAAAGCAATTCAACAAATTAAGAAAGCTGGAGCTCTTGGTGTAAAAACAGAAGTTTCTGGAAGACTTGCTGGTGCTGATATTGCTAGAAGCGAAGGATATAAAGATGGAATCTTATCTCTACATACATTAAGAAGTGATATTGATTATGCTGCTGCAGAAGCAAGAACTATCTATGGTAGACTCGGTATCAAAGTATGGATTTGTAGAGGTGAAAAAGATATTAAACCTCGTAAAGTCAAGGAAGGAGAATAATCTATGTTACAACCTAAAAGATTAAAATATAGAAGACCTCATATTGTTAGATACGAAGGTGTTGCAACAAAAGGTAACACTGTCGCGTTTGGTGAATTTGGTCTTGAAGCATTAGAGGGAACATGGATTAGTGCAAGACAAATTGAAGCTGCACGTATTGTTCTTTCTAGATATACAAAAAGAAGTGGTAAGGTTTATATTAGAATCTTCCCACAACTTGCTAAAACTAAAAAACCTGCTGAAGTCAGAATGGGATCTGGTAAAGGTAGCCCAGAATACTATGTAGCAGTTGTTAAAAAAGGAACCATTATGTTTGAAATGGCCGGTGTAAGCGAAGCTGATGCAAGACAAGCATTAAAACTTGCTTCATATAAGCTTCCAATTAAGTGTCGTGTAGTTTCAAAAGCTGACACAGTAAAGGAGAGTAAGTAAATATGAAAATTGATGAAATTAGAGCATTAAGTGATGAAGAATTAAAAGAAAAAGTTTACTTACTTAAGGAAGAATTATTCCACCTAAGAAGAAGAAAAGCTGTTGGTCAACTTGAACACGGCGAACAAGTAAGACTTGTTAGAAAAGATATTGCTAGAATTCTTACCGTAATTAAAGAACGTAGCAATGGTATTAAATAAGGAAGGTGACTAAAATGGAAAGAAAAACAAGAAGAGTTATTCAAGGCGAAGTTATCTCTAATAAAAACGCTAAAACTATTACCGTTTTAGTCGAAACTTACAAGAGACATCCAAAATATGGAAAAAGAGTTAAATATGCTAAAAAATATTATGCTCATGATGAAAACAATGTAGCTAAAGTTGGTGATATTGTTACTATTATGGAATGCCGTAAGTTAAGTGCCTTAAAAAGATTTAGATTAGTAGCAGTTGTTAAGCACGCTGAAATGGATTTAAAGAAAGAAGAAGAGCTTGTTGAAAAAGAGCTTGAAAAACAAGAAGGCGTAGCTGAGAGCACTGAAAAAGTTGAAGCATAAGAAAGGAGTAAAATATGATTCAAACCGAAACAAATTTAGTAGTAGCAGATAATTCTGGTGCTAGAAGTGTTAGAGTATTTAGATTATATGGTGGCTCTTATCGTAAAACTTCAAAAATTGGTGACGTTGTACTTTGCAGTGTAAAAGACGCTATTCCAAATGGAAAAGTTAAAAAAGGACAAAAAGTAAAATGTGTTATTGTAAGAACTAGCTATCCAACATTAAGAGCTGATGGAAGTAGCATTAGATTTGATGATAATGCATGTGTCTTAATTAATGAAGATGGTTCTCCAATCGGTACTAGAGTCTTTGGACCTGTTGCAAGAGAACTAAGAGAAAAAGGCGAAGGATATATGAAGATCTTATCCTTAGCTAGCGAAGTTTTATAAGGAGATATCGATTATGAAAATTAAAAAAGGTGATAAAGTAAGAGTTATCTCAGGCGCAGATAAGGGTAAAGAAGGAATTGTTCAAAAAGCATTCCCAAAATTAAATAAAGTTGTTGTAGAAGGAGTCAATGTTCATAAAAAACATCGTAAACCTTCTCAAAGTGTTCCACAAGGTGATATTGTTGAAATCTATGTTCCAATTGATGCTAGCAATGTTATGCTTGTCGATCCAAAAAATAAAAAACCTACTAGAGTAGGATATAAATTTGAAACTAAAAAAGACGGAAGCAAAGT
>JADIMN010000138.1 GCA_017694735.1 Candidatus Alectryobacillus merdavium | reverse complement strand
ATATTTTTAAATGATTGAATTTTAGAGATAAAAAAAGCCTAACGTATTAAAACATTAGGCTTCTGTTTCAATATTATTTTGTTAGCTCAATATATGGACCAAAACAAGCTATATCATTTCCTTCAGCAGTTGTAAAATACTCTTCAATAGTGAGCCATACAGTTGAACTATCTCTTATTTCAAGTTCAACTACTTGATTGTTATATCTATAGTGAAATATATTTCCATTAAAGTCTACCAGTTCCAATTCAGTTGGAGTGGTTTCCAAATCTTGATTCATTAATGTCATAGTGCCATCACTTTCTAAAGTTAATACTATCGTAGAATAATAGCCATCATAGCCAGAATAAACACCTTGATTTTCTTGAGGGATTATAGACTCTCCACTACCTTCAACAACAGTAATATCAATACTAGCGTATACACCGCTACCGTCGTTAGCAGTTGCAGTTATTGTAACAGGATCACTACTTACTTGAAGTCCTTTTACAACTCCTTTATCATCAACACTTAATACTTCATCATTTGATGATGTCCAAGTAAGCGTTGAATCATATGGAGTTTCTCCACTTTCACCAACGACAGTTGCGTTGATTTGAAGACTTTTATATTGTTCAACACTTCTTACATCACCTTCAGTAGACAAGGTTATACTTTCAACCTTTACAGGCTCATTAACAATAATGTCAATACTTGCAGTAACTCCATCACCATTTGTAGCAGTTACTTTAACTTGGCCAGGATTATTTGCAGTTATATACAAACCGATGGAAGCGTCTGTAACGTCATTATAGAAAGTTACGACATCTTCTTTGTCAACACTCCAAGTAATTTCATCAACTCCAACACCGGTTGCAGTAATTGGATTATATGAAACTTCAATTGTTGTTGTTTCTTCAAGTTCTAATGTGGTCTTTTCTGCACTTAAACTCATTGAAGTTGCAGGAATATATCTAGTGAATACAACGTTTTGTGTATATAAATTTATTTTATAATCAGATACAACGCCAACTACATCTAGAGATTCTTTAGATGAATATGAGTCAGCATTTACGTTTAAATAATCTCCGTCTTCATTTTCAAAATGATATTTTTCTTCGACTAATCCAACATAGTTTAATTCTTTAACGATATGAATATCTTCACCATCAAAAGATTCTTCATTAATTGTTACAACTAAATTATTATCAGTTACATTTAATTCATACATTGATGGATAATCATCAGCTCTCCAACTACCTAAAACAGAAGAATCAACGCTTGGAATTTCAATAATAGAAATTACTATTTCATTAGATTTTACTAATCCATTATTAGCAGTTGCATAAACAGTTACTTCTCCTGCTTCTCCAGAAGGAGTTAAAACTCCACTACTAGAAATACTTGCTAAACTTTCTGGTTCAACATGCCAAGTGATAGTTTTGTCAGTAGCATCACTTGGTTCAACTAAAGAAGAGAATTGTAATGTTTCATTTACTTTTATTTCTCTAACATCATTAAATGAAGAAATACTGACATTTGTAACAGGAATATCAACAATATCTTCGTGATCATGACAATTTTCATTTGCCATGAAACTAATTTCAGCAAAGCTAAATCTAAAATATTTACCAACAAAATTAGTATCTAAAGTAATTCTTACTTTGCTTGCTGGCTCAAATTCTTTTTCTAATAGTTTTAAATTTTGTGCACTAATATTGTCTAAAACTTCATCTGTTACATCAATTGGAGTCCAAGTTGAACCATCGTTTGAAGTTTCAACAATTAATGATTCAACATAATCTTTATTAAGTAAATCTGATTCAAAATATGCACCATAGTAGAAAGATAAACTAGAAACTTGTTGATCATCAAAATCAAAGTAAACACTTGGATTGTCACCTTGACTGCCACCATTCATTAATAAAGCTGTTTTTCCGTCAAATAAATCATATGATCCACCATAATTATTTAAGGAAACATTGCTGCCAGTTACAGTAACTGGAAGATTATTATTTTGATTGTTAACAACACTAATAGAATTATCTACTATTCCAGTAAAACTTAAACCATAGACAATACCTTCTAAATTTTGACTCTTTAAAGGATTAACTTTTACTTCTATTTTATTTGATTCTACACCAGTGCCGATACCTTCTTCACCTTTTGCGACAATATAGACTTGACAAGTTCCTTCACCAACGCCAGTAATTTTTACTTGTTTATTGCCGTCTTCATCATCAAAATCAAAATCAATGGTTGCAACTTCTTCATTACTTGAAACTAATGTCCAATCACCAGCTTCACTAGCATCAAGAGGTAAATAAGTATATGTTGCATTAGCAACTTCATCAATTTCTAAAACTAATTGATTGTTTTCTAGGTCTTTTTTAGAAGTTAATGTAATTGATTCTACATATGTATCTTCTTGTGGACCATCCCATCCTTTATATTCCCAATATTCCATAACATTATCTTCGTTTGGTTTTTCTGGAATATCTGTTGTTGGATAAGTTGTTTCACCAAAACTAGAAAAATTAACTTTTACATAATCATTTTCTTCATCAATTTCTTCTAAACCAATCATTGATGCAAAATATCCATTTTGATCAATTGTAAAAGTTACATATTCAATATTATTATTCCAAAATGATTGGAAAACAGTTTCATTTAAAGTTTGTATATAAGTTGGATCTTGAATTATATATAAACCAGCAGAATAAGTAACCATATCAACAGTTACATTTTCTAATATTTGCTCCATATCAAAATATGTATTTTCAATTCCATATTTAATACTTTCATCTGGTCCAGTTGAAAGCCATGCAGGAGTACTTGTTGGATCATCTGGTCTATCTGCTTCAAAATATAAATATCCTTCACCATTATAATCATGATAGAAAAGATAAGGATTAGCTCCCATTAAAGCAACATTTTCATCATATACAATTGTATATCCATTAATATAGTATTCAATATAACTTTCTCCATCTGCTCCACTTGACCATGCAGCATCAATTGCAGCAGTCATATTAGAATAATCTTTATTTAAAGCTTCTTGAAATAGTGTTTCAGGAGGAACAATACTAGTATCATCACTAGTTGTAGAAGAACTACTAGTATCATCTGAAGTTACACTTGTTGTATCACTAATAGTAGTTTGATCTGTTAATGATAAACCACTTAGTGATGATTGAGATGTTGGATCATCACCACATGCTTGTAATAATAATGCAAGTATAGGCAATGCAAAAAGAGTAATAAATTTTCTTTGTTTCATAAAATTTCCTATTTAATTTAAAATAAAGTAGATACTTAAAACCATATAAGAATAATCAAAATAAAATTGCATATTACATGTCTCTTGTCCGACACTTTTTGTAAAAATATAACCATATTCTTCGTATGGATATTGATTTAAATAAGTAAAAGAATTTTCTTCTAAAATTTTCTTATACTTTTCTTCAGAAGTTGGACTTACATAATAACAATCAATATAGTAAATGAAGCTTGATTCACTTTGAAACATTCCATAATCATATCTGACTCCTTCCTCATAATATTGAGGAATTTCAAATGGATAAAATATTTCTAAGTCATCAACTGGCCAATTTTTGCTACCTTGCATCAAATAGGCTTGAATATAAATACATTGATTTTCTAAATCACAATAAAAATCAACTTCAATATTATCTTGGTCTTTATGAGCATAGTAAATATCTTGATTGGTATAAACTACATATCCATCATTTTCTAATATTGTTTTATATTGAGTTGTAGCTTCATCTAAATTTTCTAAACCAAAACAATAAATTTGTGCAATATCTATATTATTTTGTACTACGTGATTAAACTGATATGACTCAGCATCTAAACTTGGAATATCAAAACCAAATAAATTAATTAAATCTTTACTTGGCCAAGTTTCCAATAAAGTATCAACAATATAAGTTGAAAGACTTAAATATGGAAGTTCTACATCATCAACATATACATAACTTACACATAAAGTTTGATATATTGATAATTGTAAACTTGCAGAATAATAATTTCTTCCATTATATTCTTGATTTTGAAGAGCAAACCCGTTGCTTCTTAATACTATTGAATAAGTTAAGCTACAATTTGAATCATCTGTGTACGCTTTAATATCTGCTACATTTATATTATCTTCAACTCTTTTTGAACCTTCATAATTGCTGCATTCAAAAACAGGAAGAGATTTATAAGACTCATTTAAAACTTCGTATAATAATGCATCAATTTCTTCGCTCCACAAATAAGAACTATTTTGTGTAGTACTTGAAGTAGATGAATCTTCTATAGAAGTTGATGAATTAGAACTTAACTCTCCAGTATTACATGTTGTACTTGATGTCGCTCCTAAATCTTGACAAGAAGTTAATAAAATTCCTCCAATCAAAAAAATAGTAAAAAAGCTTTTAAATGATTTTAACAAATTAGCCTCCTTTCATATGTTTCTTATTCTAAACCTCTAAAATTATTTGTCAATGTGTTTTTTGGTTAAAAATGATTAAATTATCTAACCGACGCCCTTAGTTTTCTAACTTTTTCCTTTTCAATATTGTCAATTTGATAAGAATCTAAAATTTTAGAAATTGCTTTAGATTTTATTTTGTAAGATAAATTTGAGTTTTTTAAAAAATCATAAGTGTCCGATGGAAACTTCATATATAAATAAGATATAACCCATGCTTGTGCCATTAAAACATAATATCTTTCATCATTTTCAAATAATTTAAAAATTTCATTCAAAAATACTTTTTCCTTATAAACTTGATTTAAAAGTAAAACATAGCCAAGTCTTTTGCTAAATTCATCTTTTTCTTTTATATAGCTCCTTGCTTTGAAAAAAATTGCAGAATTGCAGGACTTTTTAGGTAAATAATTTAAAATCATATCCGTATCTTCCCATCTTTGGAGAAGTTTTAAATTATTATCAATAAATTCAAATTTCTCTTTTAGAGTTTTTCTTCTCATAAGATTAACTTGAAAATAAATTCTTCTAAGATAGTGATTATCTTTATCTTTCAAAAACTCATGCAAATCCTCAATATTTTTATTTTCTTTAATAAAAATCTTTGCAAGTTCGTCAAGATATTTGACTTTAATCTTTGGATAATTTGAAAGATAAGAATCTATATATTGT
>JADIMN010000137.1 GCA_017694735.1 Candidatus Alectryobacillus merdavium | reverse complement strand
ATATAAAGGAGTTTATTTGATAAAAGTAAAAAATATTTTAACTTTTTGTTTAAAAATTTACTTTTTAAAACTCAGTTTTTTTAATACTTTTTTCTTGGCTATGATATAATTCAAAAAGGAGGCTAACTATTAAAAATCAAGAGAAAAATTAACTTATTTATTAAAAAGAAAAATTTGTATACAAAAATTGTTGCGTGATAGCAATCTGTAACAATTATTGTTCTTTGAAAACTTACTTATTTTGCTAAATTTATGTCAAATTTAGAGTTGGTTGAAACTAGCTTGAAAGCAACTCTAAGAAACTTTCTAACAACGTGATTTAAAGCAACTCTATAAGGTTTACCTTCATCTTTTTTCTTAAGATAGTATGTTTGAAAGATTGGGTTGTAATTCTTTAAAGAAATGGCAAGATTCATGAGAACATATCTTAAATGAGGTGACCCTCTTTTAACCATTTTCCCATGATAATCTGATTGGCCAGATTGGTATCTAGAACATTCAAGTCCAGCAAACGCAAGTAATTTATCTGCGTCTGCAAAACCATCAAAATTGTTGTATTCACCAATAATTGTAGCGGCCGATATTTTACCTACACCATCAATAGATAAGAGTGGGGTATTCATTCCTAAAAGAATTTTGTTTATTTGGCTTTCAAAATCTTCAATTGCTTCCGTCAAACTTATTATTACTTTAGTAATAGTTTTGACTATAAAACTTATTGATTGATTTGAATGTCCTACTGTAACCTTGGCTTGTGCTATAGCAGTTGAAATCTTATTTAACCTTGTGCCTTTATGTTTCTTTCTAAATTTATCCAAATCTTTAGCAGAAAGTTGACTAATCTCTTCTGCTGAAGGGTATTCATTTAAAAGATAAATTGCTGTTTTACTGAATTTATCGCCAAAAATTGCTTTAAACTCTGGAAAAATATGATCCATAGCGTTGGTTAAATCAACAAGTTCCTGACTTCTTTTTAAAATAAGCTTATCTCTTGCTCTTGTTAGAGACTTTAGTTGCTCACAGTTGTATGATTTATATTGATAGGTTTTGAATTCTGCAGATTGCAAGTATTCTGCAGTCCAACAGCAATCAAGTTTATCGTTCTTTTGCTTTCTTAGTGTTCTAGTTTCAATGAATTTGTGAACTAAGTATGCATTAAGAACGTTTACTCGATACTTATTATCCTCTAAAAATTTGACGAGATTTTTGTGGTAATGGCCGGTAGATTCAAGACCTATTTTGATTTCTTGAGAATGGTCAAGTTTAGATAATGAATCTAAGAGTTCTTTAAAACCCGCTTCATTATTAGAGAATGTTGTTGGGCTTTGAATGATTTCACCTTCGCCCGTAATTATAATGAAATCATGTTTGAATTTGGCTACATCAATGCCAATGAAATAACACATGCTATTACCTCCTATGTGTTTGCTGTGCTCCACCAACTTTTCTCAATTTAAGCTTGTTCGAAATGAAACGTCTAACGTTATCTAACTGATTAAAATTCCAAAAGAAAAGCTGTGGTATGAGCCTCCTTGAACAGTCAAAGCTGTAAATAAATAGAAACAAATCCACAGCGATTTAATTATAAATAAGTAAGGCTCTAAATTCTACATTCTCAGGAAAGGAAATGTTCTAAATTTCATTACTCTAAGATGCAAATTTAGAATACAAGATATTATGAACAGTTTAAACGAGTATTTAATGGAGAGTTTAGATTTCTCACATAGTGAATATCATAGTGTTGAGAGAATGAAAGAAACATTAATTAAAAATAACTTTATAGAACTTCATGAAGGCGAATCATTTAATTTAAAAGTTGGTCAAAAATATTTTGTTATAAGAAATTTAACTTCGATAATTGCTTTTAAGTTACCTTCTAAAATAGATGGTTTATATTTTAAGGTTTTTGCTAGTCACACCGATTCACCAGCTTATAAAATTAAAGAAAATCCTGTTTTAATTGAAAACGGGTATGAAAAATTAAAAGTTGAAGGATATGGTGGAATGATTATTTCCTCATGGCTTGATAAGCCTTTAGGTATTGCTGGAAGAATTGTTGTAAAAGAAGATAATAAGATTAAATCTAGATTAATTGATTCTTTAAAAGATGTAGCAATTATTCCTAATGTAGCAATCCATCAAAATAGAGAAATTAATAATGGCTTTAAATATAATAATCAAATTGATTTATGTCCAATAATTGGAGAAGCTTTAAAAGAAGGAACTAATTATGAATCCTTTTTAAATAGCTTTATATCTAAAGATGAGAAGCTTCTTGCTACTGATCTATATTTATATAATAGAAATAAAGCAACTTATGTTGGTATGAATAATGACTATATTGCAAGTCCTAAACTTGATGATTTAGCTAGTGGGTTTATTTCTTTAAAAGGATTTATTGATAGTGAAGACTTTAAAGGTGTACCTGTTTTTGCTGCCTTAAATAATGAAGAAGTTGGAAGCTTATCTATTAGTGGAGCTGATTCAACATTTTTATATGATATATTAAGAAGAATATCTTTATTTTATTCATTAAATGAAGAAGATTATTATAAAGCAAT
>JADIMN010000136.1 GCA_017694735.1 Candidatus Alectryobacillus merdavium | reverse complement strand
TTATATATTATTAGTATGCTTTTTGCTTTAATTTTTATTAAGTTTAATTTAAGATATTAAATGTTATAAAAAAGGAGATTAAAAATGAGCAAATTTAATATGAAAAATGAATATTTATCTTTAAATGAATTAGATAAATTACAAAATAATTATAACAAGGATGATAAAAATGTAATTTTAAGACATGCATTAAGTAAAACAAGTATTCCTGATGTTATTTATGTTAGTGAAAGTGAACACGATTTGGAAAATAAATTTTCAATTGATTTAAAAACAATGAATGTTTGTAACCAAAAACAAAGTGGCAGATGTTGGATTTTTGCTGGTTTAAATATTTTAAGAGAAATCATTGGAAAAAAATTAAATGTAGAACAATTTGAGCTTAGCCAAAACTATGTTGCTTTTTTTGATAAGCTAGAAAAAATTAATTTTACATTATCTAGTGTCATGGAATTATTAGATAAAGAACATGATGATAGAACACTTATGCATATTTTGACAAATGGAGTTGGTGATGGTGGACAATGGGATATGTTTGCTAATCTTGTTAAAAAATATGGTGTATGTCCAAAAAATGCTATGGTTGAAACTTATCAATCAAGCGGAACAAGAGAAAGCGATGTTTTAATCAATTCTATGATTAGAAAGTTTGCTGCTGATGCTTCTAAATTATATAAAGAAGAAAAATATGATCAAATTAAAGAGATGAAAGATGAATTAATTCAAAAATCATATAATTTATTAGCAAATTGCTTTGGTGTTCCACCAAAAACATTTAATTTAGAATATGTTGATAAAGACAATAAATACCATTTAGTTCAAAATTTAACTCCAAAACAATTCTTTGATGAATTTATTGGTAGTGAAATTGATGAATATCAATCAATTACAAATGCTCCAACAAAAGATAAGCCATATTTAAAAACATTTACTATTAAATATTTAGGCAATGTAATTGAAGGAAAAAAAGTTGTTCACCTAAATTTAACAATGGATAGAATTAAAGAAATTATTATAAATCAATTGTCTAATAATGAACCAGTATGGTTTGGAAGCGATGTTTCTTATTATAGAAATAGAACAACTGGTGTTTGGGACACTTTATCATATGATTATATGTCTGCTTTTGGATTAGATGTTAAATTTTCAAAAGAAGATATGTTGAATTACTTTAACAGTGCTATGAACCATGCGATGGTTATTACCGGTGTTAATTTAGTTAATGGCAAAGCTAATAAGTGGAAAATTGAAAACTCATGGGGAGATGATATTGGAAATAAAGGTTACTTTATTATGTCTTCTGACTTCTTTGACAGATTTGTTTATCAAGCAGTTGTCAATAAAAAATATCTTGATAAAGAAGAGCTAGAAGCATTAGAAAAAGAACCAGTAGAATTAAAACCTTGGGATCCAATGGGAACTTTAGCTTAATTTATAAAAATTTATCTAATAAAATTTAAAATTTCATTTCTTCCTAAATAAATGGAAGAAATGATTTTTTTATTTTCATTATTATTGCTTAAAATAAATAAAGTAGGATATCCATAGTAAGACATTTCTGTTAAGCTACTTGCGCCTATGCAAAGAGTTTTATAATTTTCTACGCTTTGATCTTGGCCTTGAGTTATTTCAAAATAATAAGGAATTGCCAGTAAATTTGAAATTGTTGCTTCTAAAAAATAAATATTTTCAACTCTTGTGTCTTCTTTATTTATTACATTATTTGAAAATTCAAAAACATCGCTTTTAATTGATTCACATACATTGCAGGATAAAGAATAAAAATAAATAGCATATGAATTTTCTGGTAAATTAAAAATTTGTTCACTAGTTATATTTGTAAAATCTTTATAATCATATGTCGTATTATTACTTATTCCTCCACAAGATGTTAATGTGAATAGGGTAGATAAAAAAATAAATAGTTTTCGCATGTTTTAATTATTGCATATAATTTAAAAAAAGTGAATTTTCATTCACTTTTTAATGGATAATTTTTGAAATAGCAACTGCCATAGCACCAGGACCAATGTGTGTTGCTACTGATAAACTTAGAGGAATTACAGAAGCAATCTCTGGAAGATCTGGAATTTGTTCTTGTAGTAACTTAATTAAATCTTCAGCAAGAGATTTATCATATGTATAAGCAATTTCAATTTCATATTTGCCTTTATTTGTTAAATATTTAAATCTTTTAATTAAATCTTCTTTTGCAAACTCGACTAATTTTAATTTTGCTTTTTTAACTCCAATAACTTTTGCTTTAGCATCAAGTTTTCCACCTTGAATTTGTAATATAGGTTTAATATGGAATGTTGCTCCTAATGCAGCGCCTGCTGGAGTAACTCTTCCGCCTTTTTTAAGATATTTTAATGTATCTACCATGATATAGATACTGCTATCACCTTTAGTAGATTCTAAAGTTTCTTTAATAGCGGCTCCATCATAACCCTTATTTCTTAAATTAATTGCATCAAGGACAGATCTTTTTAATGTGACGCTAATTCTGTGATTATCGACTACAAATACGTTACCATCAAAGTTTTCAGCTAAACTTTTAGCAGTGTTACAACTTTCTGAAAGTCCACTAGACATAGGAATATGAACAATTTCATCGTAGTCTTTTAATAAATTCTCCCATAAATTCATTACATTTCCAGGGGATGGTTGACTTGTTTTTACATCTCTATCTTCTTCTAAAAATTTATAAAATTGTTCAGAAGTTAAATTATCATATTCATAATATTCTGTTCCATCGATAAGAACAGGCATTTTAATAATATAAATACCAAGTTGCTTGGCTTCTTCTGGAGTTATTCCAGAATTATCATCTGTTACTATAGCAATCTTTTTCATACTTAACTATTATAACAAAACTTTGACATATGCGATAGTAAAAGTTTTACTCTAAGTAAAAAAATTGACATTTCATATCTTTTAAACTATTAAAACTAATAATGGCATAACTTCCTTTTGTATCATCTCTTGGTCTTGATAAACTACCTGGATTTATAACTATCTTGTTATTAATTTTTGTATTTAATTTACAATGTGTATGTCCAAATAGAAAAACATCACAATCTATATTTTTTATATAATTATCTATTTTTTTAAATATCTTGTCTCCGTGTTCAAGATGAAATTTTATATTGTTGATAGTAATTTCTCTAATGGTATCAAAATCTTCAAAGTCACAATTACCTTTAATACATAAGAAAGACTGCATGTAATATTTTGGAAGACATGAATCTCCAAGATGAAAATAATAATCGCAATCTGGATGTAAAATTAATAAATTGTTTAGACTTTCAAAGTCGCCATGTGAATCAGAAACTAATAAAATTCTCATTTTAATATTGTAATTTATTTTGTATCTATTTAATATATTTTTTGTATGGACGAGAAATTGCAAAATCAAACTCCTTTTTTAGAAGCTTTAAAGACTTATTTAAAAGAACATAATACTTCATTTGATGTACCCGGACATCACCAAAAAGGTGTGGATGATGGCTTTTCTCTTATTTATGGAGAAAAGGTATATTTATCTGATTTTAATGCTCCAAGAGGATTAGATAATTTAGCAAACGCAAACGGAGTGATTAAACAAGCAGAAAAATTATGGGCTGATGCAACTGGTTCTAAAAAAGCTAGATTTCTTGTTAATGGATCGACAAGCGGTATTTTAATAATGCTTTTAAGTTGCTTAAAAGCAGATGAAAAAATTATATTACCTAGAAATGTTCACAAATCTGTTATAAATGGATTAGTTTTATGTGGCGCTTCTCCAGTATTTATTATGCCTGAAATAGATTTATCAACAGAGATTGTCAATCAAGTTTCATTTGAACAATGGAAAAAAATTATTGATCAAAATTTAGATGCTAAAGCGATTTTTCTTATTAATCCAACTTATTTTGGTGCAACTTGTGATTTGAAAAAAATCATAAATTATGCTCATGAAAAAAATATGTTAGTACTTGTTGATGAGGCACACGGTTCTCATTTTTACTTTAATGATAAATTTCCAACAACCGCAATTAAAGCTGGTGCTGATATGGCTACCTTAAGCGTACATAAAACTGGTGGTAGTTTAACTCAAAGCAGTGTTTTACTAATAAATAGCGATAAAATCGATGATTATAATGTTAATAAAGCTTTTAATTTAATAACAACAACTTCTCCTAACATGATGTTTATTGCATCTTTAGATGCTGCAAGACACTATATGGTTTTTAAAGGAAAAGAACGATTGGATGAGGTTTTAAACTTATATAATTATGCTTTTGAAAATATAAATAATATTAAAGGGTTTAAAGTTCGAGGAAAAAAACACTTTCAAGAAAATGGAGCATTTGATTTTGATTGTAGTAAGTTAGTTATCGAAATTGAAAAAATAAAACTAAGTGGTTTTGAAATTTATAATTTATTAAAAGATAAGTATAATGTTCAAATCGAATTAGCAGAAACATACGTATTATTATGCATTTTATCAATTGGAACATATAAAGAAGACTTAGATAAACTTATTTTTGCTTTACGTGATATATCAAAAAATTATTTTGATGATGAAATTACTTATCAGGATAATCATTATTTTCAATCTTTTCCAAAATCATATTGTAGACCAAGAGATGCATATCACGCTCCTTTAAAGGTAGTTAATTATAAAGAAGCTTTAAATTGTGTTTCAAAAGATATGGTAATGATTTATCCTCCTGGAATTCCAATAATTATACCTGGTGAAGTTTTTACAGTTGATGTTATAAAACAAATTGATTACTATAAGAAAAATAACGCTAAAATTTTGTCTGACTTTGGTGATGATAATGTTGGAGTTGTTGATTTAGAAGAATGGGAAAAACTAAAATTGACTAATTTTTGATATTTTATAAAATGTATTGAATTATTATATATTTTTAAAATATAATATTAGTGCTCAAGATATAATTCTAGAGTGGTGTAAACCACTCTTATTTTTTTAAAGGAGGAATATGAAGAATAGTGAAAAATTAAAAAACGAAATAAATGTTCTTCTTGAGAAGGAAGGTTATCAACTTGTTGAAATTAAATTTTCTAAGTATGAGGGAGATGATTTATTAAGCATTATAGTTAAACGTAGTGATAATACCTACATTTCTATGAATCAAATATCTAATTTGTCTACTAAAATTAGTGATAAACTTGATGAAATTGATGATGAAGATAAACCTTATATGCTTAATGTTGAATCAGCTGGAATTGATGATTCACTAGATTTGAGTCATATTGAAGAATATGTTGATAAGTATGTTTCTTTAGAATTAAATAATCCTTTAAAAAATCAAAATAAATTTCTTGGTAAAATTAAGGAAGTAAAAGAAAACGAAATTATCTTTGAATACTTTATAAAGGGAGCAAGAAAAAAACTTGTTATTGAAAAAAATAATATTAAGAAAGGAAATCTAGAATATAAGTAAGAAGGAGAATAAATAAGATGCCTAGAAAAAAACAAAGTATTCCTTTAATGGAAGCAGTTGATTCACTTGTTGAGTCAAAAAATCTTGATAAAGAATTTATTATTAAAACTTTAAAATTCTGTCTTGCTAAAGCATATAAAAAAGTTTTCTTAAACGATGGAGATATTTCTGATTCAGCTGTTAGAGCTGAACTTGAAAAAGTAGGTAAAGAAGAACAATTTGTTGTCTACTATGGAAGAAAAGTTTTAGCAGATGATGATATCAACGATGATTATTTAGAAATTTCAAATGAAGATCACGATGTTATTGCTGCTGGTAAAAATATTGGCGATATTTATGAAGTTAAGTTCTTATTAAAAGATTTAATTTCAGATAATTTTAAAGGCAATAAATTCATGAATTCATTTATGACTTCATTCAAGAGCAAGATAATGGAAGCAGAAAAGAAAAATCTTGTTGATTTGTTTGGTGCTAAGAAAGGTGAACTTGTTACTGGTGTTGTTGAACAATACAATAAAGAAACAAGAGAAGCAATGATTAATATTGGTAACAATACAACCGTTCCTCTTGAAAGAAGAGATCAAATTGGAGATGAAACCTTTAAACAAGGTGAAAGCATTAAAGTTTGTATTTTAAAGGTTGAATCAACTCCACAAGGAGCAACAATTAGAATATCAAGAAGTGATCCTACATTCTTAAGAAGATTATTCGAACAAGAGATTCATGAAATTTACGACGGCACTGTTATAATCAAGGATATCGCTAGAAAACCTGGTGAAAGAAGTAAAGTTTCAGTTTATTCACAAGATCCAAATGTTGATGCAAGAGGTACATGTATTGGCAAAAATGCTGATAGAATTCAAAACATCACTAAGAATCTTGGAAATTCAAAAGAAAAAGAAAAGATTGATATTATCTTGTATCAAGAAAATAAAGCATTATATATTGCTGAAGCTCTTGCTCCAGGACGTGTTGTTGGTGTCGCTTTTAAAACTCAAAAGAATCCTGAAACAAATAAAGACGAGGATATCGCAGTTGCAGTTGTTCAAAACGGTGAAGTACCAAAGACTGTTGGAAAAGAAGGTGTTAATGTTTATTTAGCTGTTAAATTAGTTGGAATGAAAATTGATGTTATTACAGCTGATGAGGCAATGAAACAAAAACTTTCTTATAAAACAATTGAATCTATTAAATCAGAAGAAACTGATAATAAACAAACCGAAATTATTGAAAATTATGATGAAGAAATAAATGATGAAATGATTGAAAATCCAAATGTTGAAACTGATGAAGTTGTTGAAACATTAGTGGATGAAGATGTTCAAGTTGATGAACCAAAAGAAGTTGTTTTTGAAGAAAAACATAACGACAGCAATGTTGTAGACGAAACTGTTGAAGTTAAACAAGATGATGATAAAAAACAAACATCAGTTGAAGAAACTTCAACACCACATGTTGAAATTAAAGATGGAACAACAATGGAAGATTTACTTTCTAAATTAATGAGCGAAAAAGAGAAAGAAGATAGCAAAAAGAAAACAAATAAAAAATCTAATAAGAAGAAAGAAAATCAATCTGCTCAAGAAAAACAAGAATCATCCAGTGAAGAAAAGAAGAATAGCAAAATCATGGCTGTTTACACTGATGAAGAACTTGCAGAAATTGAAAGAGAAGAAAACGAAGAAGATTCATATGGTCTTGATTATGATGATGACTATGATGAATATGATTCAGATGATTACTATAAAGATTAATTAAGATATTAACTGGGAGGAGTTTTGATGAAAAAAGAAATTTTAAGAAAATGTATTTCAACTGGCGAAATAAAAAATAGAAATTTACTTTTTAGAATCGTCAAAACTCCAACCGGCGATATTAAAGTAGATTTTACGTATCGTGCAAACGGAAGGGGAGCATATATTTCAAAAAACAAAGAAGCAATTGAAAATGCTAAAAAGAAAAAACTCTTAAGTAAAGCTTTAGAATGCAACATTAGTGATGAAATATATGACTATTTATTGACTCTTGTATGTTAAATAATAAACTTGTTTCTCTAATCAAATTTGCAAAAAAGAGTAGAAGTATTGTCTACAAGCAATCTTTAGCTAGTTTAGTTGCTAAAAATAAAATATATTTAATAATACTTGCTAAAGATATAGCTCCTTCGTCTTTAAATGATATTAAGAAAATTTGCAAGAACGTTGATCTTCTTTATTTAGAAGATAAACTTGTTCTTGGCGAATTATTATCTAAAAACGAAGTATCTGTGTTTGGAATCAGCAATATAAATATTGCTAAACAAATTAAATTATTAGTTAAGGAGAAAAATTATGGGAAAGAAAATTAATAAAAGCGAAAGAATTGAAAATATTGTTTCTTCTAAGCAACAAGAAGGAAAGAAAATCAGAATTGATAATAACTCTTTGACTTATTCAGGAAGCATTAGTGTTGGTGAACTTGCTACTGCATTAAATATAAAAGCTAGTGATATCATCAAAAAATATTTCTTTAAAGGATTAATGTTAACAATTAATTCCCCATTAGATGACAACATTATAGCTGAGATATGTATTGAAAATAATCTAGATTTTAATAAAGAAGAAAAAATAAGTAACGATAATTTTGAAGATTTATTTAGAATTAAAGAAAATCCAGGTGATTTAGTTGAAAGAGCTCCAGTTGTCACTGTAATGGGACATGTTGATCATGGTAAAACAACATTAATTGATGCGATAAGAAATTCAAGATTAGTTGATTCTGAATTTGGTGGAATTTCACAAGAAATTGGTGCTTATCAAAAAGAAATTAATGGTAAAAAAATTACTTTTATTGATACTCCTGGGCATGAAGCTTTTACAGCAATGAGAAGTAGAGGTGCAAGTGTTACTGATATTGTTGTTTTAATTGTAGCTGCTGATGATGGAGTTATGCCTCAAACAATTGAAGCAATAGACCACGCAAAAGCTGCAAATGTTCCTATTATTGTTGCTATTAATAAAATTGATGCTCCTGGTGCTAATAGTGAGAAAGTTATTAGTGAATTAATGAAATATAATATAATTCCAGAAAAATATGGTGGTGAAAATATTTTCTGTGAAATTAGTGCTAAGAAAAATATCGGAATAGATAACTTGCTTGAAAATATTTTATTAGAAGCTGAAATGTTAGAATTAAAAGCAAACCCTAATAGATATGCTCTAGGAACTGTTTTAGAAGCACGTTTAGATAAAGGTGAAGGTCCAAAAGCAACGTTTTTAATTCAAAACGGTACCTTAAAAGTTGGTGATTATGTTATTGTTGGTACTACTTATGGAAAAATCAGAAGAATGAGTGATGATTTAAATAGAATTGTTTCTGAAGCATTACCTTCAACACCAGTTAGTGTTATAGGTTTAAATGAAGTTCCTGTTGCAGGTGATAGATTTGTTGCTTTAAGTGATGAAAAAATTGCGAAAGATATTGCTAACTTCAGAAAATTAAAGAAAGATGAAGAAAATAGAAAATCAAGTATTACTACATCTATTACCGATGAAGAAGGTAACGAAATAAAAAATATCAATATTATTATTAAGGCTAATTCAACCGGAGCTGCAGAAGCAGTAAAAGGTTCAGTCTTAAAACTTAATATTCCTGGTACTAAAATAAATATTATTAGAGCTTTTGCAGGCGCTATAACTGAATCTGATGTTTTACTAGCCAATGCTTCTAAAGCAATTATTTATGGTTTTAATGTTAGACCAGATGCAAATGTTAGAAATAAGGCAATTGAAGAAAAAGTTGAAATAAGACTTCATAGAATTATTTATGCTTTAATTGAAGAATTAGAAGCTACTTTAAAAGGTATGAGAAAGAAAAAAGAAGTTGAACAATACCTTGGGCAAGCAGAAGTTAGACAAACATTTAAAGCTAGTAAAATTGGAACGATTGCTGGATGCTATGTTATAGATGGAGAAATAACAAGTACTTCTCTTATTAGAGTTTTAAGAGATGGTAGTGAAATTTATAACGGTAAGTTAGCTGGCTTAAGAAGATTTAAAGATGATGTTAAAGAAGTAAAACAAGGCTTTGAATGTGGTATTTCAATTTTAAATTTCAATGATATTCATGAAGGAGATATTATTGAAGCATACAAGATGATAGAGGAAGAATTGGACTAATGGCAGACAAAATAAAAAGAATAGAAATGCTTATAAAGAAAAACATTTCTGAAATTATTTCATTTGAAGTAAGAAATAAAAGTATTGGATTTGTAACAGTAACTGATTGTAAACTTTCAACAGATTATCAATACTGTAGAGTATATGTTTCTTTTCTAGGAACTAATTTTCCTTTAAAAAATCTTGAAGAACTAAATAAAGTTAAAGGATTTATTAAATCAAGTTTAGCAAAAAGAATGGATATTTATAAAGTTCCTAATCTCGAATTTTTACTTGATGATTCTTACGAAACAGGAAAAAAGATAGAAGAGTTAATTAAAAAGGAAGAAAAAGATCTTGAAAATTTTAAAAAGTAATTAATTTTTTCTAAGAATTTTGCTTAATTTACCAGATAATTGAAGGACATAATATTGTCCTTCTTTTTTATAATTTTCTTTAAAATATTTAAGTTTTGCAGTAGTTTTTAAAATTATTGGGTTATATTTTTCAAACAATAATACTTCAATTTCTTTAATTACTGGCTCAAAATAAAGTTTCTCCATATTTTTATTTCTAAAATAAATTGATTTTAAAATGAGTTCATTATTTTCTATATTATAAGCAAATGTTCCAATTATTTTTTCTTTTAAAAAGATTAAATAATTATAATCATATTTTAATTTCGAAAGAGAATGATAATTCAAAAATTTTTGAATATCACTAGCATTTCTGCAATATTTTAATGTAATATAGGAATTTTCGATGTGTCTAACTTCATATTCATCCCACAATTGAAAATTATCATAATTAGAAATCATGTTTAAGAAATTTTGTCTAGCTTCAGGATATTTTTTATATAGTTGATTTAGAAGAATTTTAATTTCTTCTCTTTCTGTCTTTTTATTTGCTGGGCATGTTGATTCAAGAACTGGAATATTAAGTGCTTTAACTGTTTTTGAAATATCGTTTTCAAATACTAAAATAAGTGGTCGAATAAATGTTATTTCATCTTTAGTTAAAAACATTTTAGGAGAAAATGTAGAGATTTTGCCACCTTTTATTTCATTTAAGAAAAGAGTTTCAATCGCATCGTCTGCATGATGAGCAAAAGCAACTTTATTACAGTTAAATTTTTTTGCTGCTTTATCAATTATTGCCTTTTTCATTTTTGAACATATTGAACATGGCAAATGTGATTTATCTTTTTGATTTAGTAAGAGTATTTTATAAACATCTTTAGCTTCATAAACTTCAAGTTTATAACCAAAGCTTTCAATAAAATCTAGAATTGGTTTTGGATTGAAATTATCAAATCCTAAATCAATTATTATTGGAACTATTTTAAAGTCAACAAAAGAAAATTTTGAGTAAAGATGTAGTGCATAAAAAAGTAACATGGAGTCTTTGCCGCCACTTATTCCAATTGCAATTCTATCTTTTTTATTAATTAAATTGAATCTTTTATCTGCTGTTCTAATACATGCTAATATTTTTTTGATTTCTGACATGGTATTATTATAACATGGAAAAAAGCGGTTTATTTTTAATTTATAAAGAAGAAAACATGACTTCTAGAGAAGTTGATAATTATTTAAAAAAGAAATTTAATGTAAATAAAATTGGTCATTTTGGTACTCTTGATCCTTTTGCTGAAGGTTTACTAATTGTAGGAATTAATAAAGGAACTACGCTTTTTAATTATTTAAACGAAAATAATAAAGAATATATTGGAAAAATTAAACTTGGAATAGCTACCTCCACCTTAGATAAAGAAGGTGAAATTATTGACAGAAAAGATGTTCCTAATTTAAGTAAAGAAGAAGTAATTAATGTTTTGAAATCTTTTTTAGGCGAACAAGAACAGCTAATTCCAAAGTATAGTGCAACTAAAATTAATGGAAAAGAATTTTATAAACTTGCAAGAGAAGATGAAGATAAAGTTCCTGAAGTTTACAAAAAAATTAATGTTTATTCTATCGATTTAATAAGTTTTGAAGATAATGAAATTCTATTTTCTTGTAGTGTTTCAAAAGGAACATATATAAGACAATTAGCATATGATATCTCAAAAAAACTAAATACAGTTGGGTATTTAGAAAATCTTATGAGAACAAAAGTTGCAAATTACTCTCTTAAAGATGCTAAAAAACTTAGTGAAATTAAAGAAGAAGATTTACTTACTTTTAAAAATGTTGCTTTTAAAATGTTTCCTGTTGTAATGGTAACAGATAATCAATATAATTGGGTAATTCATGGAGGCCGTTTTAATTCAAAAACGAACCAAAATCATTTTATTCTTTTAGTTGATTGCTACCAAAAAATTATTGGAATATACGAAAATGTACATAATAATGTTTATCGATGCAAAGAGGGTTTATATAATTTCGATTTAAATTAATATATTTCTTTTAATAATAAAACATTGCGTGTATAATATTAAGGCAACTTAATCTGGGGTTATAATGTCTCCGATTATTTTCTCGGATTAAGCAAAGAATAAAGAAGGAGAAAAAAAGAATGTTAAGTAAACAAGAAAAAGCCGAAATCATTAAGACTTATGGCAAAAACGCTAAGGACACTGGTACAAGCCAAGTTCAAATTGCTTTATTAACTGCAAGAATTAGACAACTTACAGAACACTTAAAAGCAAATAAAAAAGATGCTAGTGCTAGAAGAGGATTAATGATCCTTGTCGGTCAAAGAAAAAGTTTATTAAGACACTTAGCAGAGCAAGATAGAGAAGCTTATGTTGAGTTATTAGTTAAACTAGGAATTAGAAAGTAAAAATAAAGCGATACAAAGTTATCGCTTTTTTTAATGTTTTTGTTTGTCATTTAATATATAATATTAAAGGTTATTTTTAAGGAGAAAATTATGAAGAAAATATTCGAAATGGATTTCGAAGGTAGAAAGTTGGTAGTTGAAAACGGCGAAATAGCTAAACAAGCTGATGGTGCTGTTTTAGTGAGATATGGTGATACCGTGGTTCTTTCTACCGCATGTGCAAGTGATTTGCCAAAGGATGGCGATTTCTTTCCTTTAACAGTCACTTATGAAGAAAAATTATATGCAATTGGAAAAATTCCTGGATCTTTTTTAAGAAGAGAAGGTCGTCCAGGTGAACACGCAACATTAACTGCAAGACTTATTGATAGACCAATAAGACCTATGTTTGCTGATGGATTTAGAAACGAAGTACAAATTATTAATACTGTAATGAGTGTTGATCAAGACTGTACTCCAGAAATGACAGCAATGTTAGGTTCTAGTTTAGCACTTTGTGTAAGTGATATTCCTTTTGATGGTCCAATAGCAGGTGTTTATGTTGGAAGAATTAATGGAAAATTTGTTATAAATCCAAGCGTTGAAGAAATGAAAAATTCCGATATCAACTTAGCTGTCGCTGGTACTAAAGATGCTATTAACATGGTTGAAGCTGGAGCAGCAGAAGCTGTCTC
>JADIMN010000135.1 GCA_017694735.1 Candidatus Alectryobacillus merdavium | reverse complement strand
AATAACAAATATCCACCAGGTTTTAAACTCAACCCTCTTGCTCTATTAACAAAATCAAATACACCAAAGTTTAGAGATAATTTCTCATCAGATTTTTCGATTTTATTTGCAAATGTAACTTCGTTTAAATCTTGTTTAATTGGTATAAGCTCATTATTAAAATATTTTGGTAAATTTTTTAATGCTAATTCTAAAGCTGCATTTTTCATTTTTTCAAATAAAGTCGAAAAAATATCATTATCATCTATTTTAACTTTTTCAAAAGCATACATGTCGCCGGCATCCATTTCCTTAACCATTTGCATTAAGGTAAAACCAGTTTCTTTATAACCTTCAAATAAAGCCCTTTGAATAGGAGCGGCGCCCCTTAATTTTGGCAATATCGAACCGTGCAAATTAAGGCAACCAAATTTAGGAATATTTAAAATATCTTCAGGAACAATTTTTCCATAAGCAATTGTAAGTATTAAATCAGGATTTATCTTCTTAAAAAAATCTATATTTGGTTTTAATTTTTCAAATTGATAAATTGGAATATTATATTTTTGAGCAACAACTTTAGTGTCTGTTGGTAATAACATACCCTTTCTATTTTTTTCTCTATCTGGCTGTGAAACTACGCCAATTATATTGTAGTTGTTTAAAATCAGACCCTCCAAAACATAGGCTGCTATTTCAGGTGTTCCTAAAAATAAAATCTTTACATCTTCTTTTTTCATAATCAGTATTTATTTTACATAAATACTAAATAAATAACAATTGCAAATTGTTTACAATTTATGTATTATATTTAAGCAAGTTTTAGGAAGGAGTTATATTCAAAAATGGCAAATATTAAATCACAAAAGAAAAGAATTAAAACAAACGAAAAAGCTAGACAAAGAAATATGTCTTTCAAATCAAAAGTAAGAACTGCTATTAAGAAAGTTGAAGCTGATGTAAAAGCAAACGCTAAAGAAAAAGCTATTTCAGATTTAAATGTTGCAATTTCTTTATTAGATAAATCTGTTGTCAAAGGCGTTTTCCATCATAAAACAGCTGGAAGAGAAAAATCTAGACTTCAATTATTAGTTAATAATTTGAAATAATTTAAAGCACTGTAAAGTGCTTTTTTTAATTAAAAATTGTCTATAAAAAGTTCAAAAGCAATATTTTTTTCTATAACTCCACTTTTAATTTTATAATCAATATCAAATAAATTTTCCAATGCTCTGTTTATTCTATTAATTCCAATAGATTTTATTTTTTTTATTGATATTTCAGCTCTTTTTGGATTACATTTTAAAATTTTAGCTACCTCATTTATATTTTTCTTATCAATAATGTTTAAAAAATAACATTGAGAATAAAATCTAAAGTTGGTTGCAAATAATGAAATCATTCTAACTGGATCGTTTGAATAAAGAAGTTTACGATATTTCTCAATACATTTATCTTTTTTAAAATCTAATAAATCGTTAACCATATTAAAAATATTTTCTTCTAATGGTTCTGGAACTAGCATTTTTATGTCTTCTATTTTTAAATCATAAGAATAACTAGTTACTTTATTAAATTCAATATCAAAACGATTCAAATCGTTTTCACATCTAGAAATTAGTTCTTCTAAAGCATCTGGAGAAATTTTTACTCCTACTTTTTCAAATTTCTTACTTGCGTATATTTTCCAGTCGTTTTTGCTTAAAGATAAATTTTGTATAAACTTTCCGTTTTTTTCGACATATTCATAAAGCTCATTATTTACTAAAGAAGCTTCGTAAATAATTAAATAAATATCAATATGATCACACTTTATTATAGAATCGATAATTTGTTCAACTTTTTTATCTTTTTTTAGTTCATTATCACTCATTAAAAGTGGTTTGAAATTTAAGATTTCCACCATTTTTTTATCAGAAAAAAGAGAAAAAGAACTTATTGATTTTAATATATCGTCATAACTATCTTCTAAATAATTAAATTTTTGGATATCATTATATCCTTTTTCTACTTTTTTTAATGTTCTATTAACCAAAAATTTTTGATCACCATAAATAATGTAAATCATTTAAATATTTTATCATTTTTAAAAATAATATGATATTGTTCCTTCTAAATCTGTTCTTCTTATTTTAATGTCTTCTTTTTCTAATATATCCAATACCTCTTTGTTTGGATGACCATAATAGTTATTTAAACCACACGAAATAATTGCTTCCTTTGGAGAAACAGCCCTAATAAATTCCTCCCCAGTTGATGTTTTTGAACCGTGATGCCCTAATTTTATATAATCTGCATCTACATTAAAATCTTTCATGATAACTTCTTCAACATCTTTACTAGCATCTCCCATAAAAAGAAATTTATTACCATAAAAATTAAGCATTAAAACCAAGCTTCTATCGTTGCTGTCGCTAAAATTATATATATTAAAGTTTTCAAATAGTAAATTTCCAATTTTATATGGAAATTCATCATAACTTGTTAAAACTTGCTTTACTGGAAAATAAGTAATTAGACTATTTAAAGCACCATTGTGATCAAAATCATCGTGAGTTATAATTACAACATCTAATTTATAAACTTCCTTTTTCTTAAAATAATTTATTAAGGAACTTGTTGCTAAATCTTTATATTTTAAACCTCCCGTATCAATTAAAACATTTGTATTTCTGTCTCTAATTAAAATTGAATCACCCTGTCCAACATTTATAAAATTAACTGATTTCTCATAGATATTCTTATAAGGAAGCAATCCTATAACTACAGTTAAACAAAATACACCAGTTATTTTTTTATTAAATAAATTAATCTCTTTTTCCAACACGTAAATGAAAGCATAAAATAATAAGTAGTAAATTATTAATAGTTCTAACGGTAGCGAATCATGATATAGAACAAATTTTAAATTAGCCAGTCCTTTAAATATTTGTACTATAGGAAAAAGTAATATATCCAATAAAGGATTATAACCTAAATATAAAGAAACGATGCTAAATATAAAGATACAATTCATTAATGGAATTAAAACTATTTGATATAAAAACGTTAATAAATTAAAACTTTTATTAAAATTTAATTGAATAGGTATCAAAAATAAAGATAGCAACAGACCTTTTCTACACGTTGTTGTCGTTATTTTTTTGTTAGAAAAGTTTAACAACAAAATATATGTTAATGACATACCAAATCCAAGAATAAAACTTAAGCTCATAGCGTTATATGGATTAAGTAGTAAAATAAAAATACCTACAACACAAACGACATCTAAATAGGTATATTTTTTATTAAAAAAACTTACATTAATTGTCTTCCCTAAATTAAGTAAAAATATTCTTAAAACGCTCAATTCAAAAATATTAATAATAAAATATGGTACAAGAATTAGAAATGAAAAAATTCTGGATTTAGATTCATTAAATTTAAGGCCGAATAAGAAAATTAGTAAGTTTATAAAAGTATTAATGAATATACCCGAAAATGAAATCAAAGAAATTAGATTTAAAGAATTGCTGCTCTTTATGATGTCACTATCATAATCTGTTTGAGAAAATAATAAAGATTTTAAGAGAGCCTGATTTTCTTCTGAATATTTATCTATAAGATTTTGCTTTATATTTTTTGGATTTATAGGGTTTTGGAATATTACTTCCTTCGATTTAACATATAATTGGTATTCTACTCCTTTAGTTTTTAAATAATTTTTAAAATCGAACTCAGATTCTAAAGTTACAAAATTTATTCTAGATAAATTTCCTTCTAGTTTTAAAAAATCACCTTCATCTACTTCGTTGTTTTTTTCATAAACGTAAAAATGATCAACATAATTACTAACTAAATAATAATTTGTAGAAACTTTTTCTACGATGAATATCCCCTCTTGTTGAACTTCAACCGCTTTGTATTTAAGGGATGCTGAAATACTTATTCCCACCAAAAAAGAAAACAAAACAAATATAACAGCTATAAAATTTTTAAATTTTTTAAAAACTATAAAAAGAAAAAATACAACACAGATGCTAATTATAACTATATTTGAATTTAGTATAATAAGCCCTAAAAATATAAACAAAAAGACAAAAAACAACATTAATGTTTATACTAATTTGCTTCTTTTAATCTTATATAATTTTTTAGCTTAGAAAATGTAGCGTTTCCAATGCCATTTACATCCATGACATCTTCAAGTCTATAAAAAGAACCATGTTCAGCACGATGAGTAATTATGCTTTGTGCAATTGAATCGCCGATTCCATCGATATTTTTTAAATCATCTTTTGTGCAAGTATTAATATTCCATTTTATTAATTTAGTATTTCCACAAACATCATCAATATCATAAATAGGCGCAATATAATATGTTTCATTATTTTCTAATTCTAAATCTGCAAAGAAACATAAAGTATCGGCATTATCAGTAAGTCCATTAGCAATTGATATTAAATCATCTAAAGTACTTCCCTCATCTATAATATACGAACCTTCTGCTTCGACTTCTCCCTCAATCGATACTTTAATTGTTGTTGTATCATCTGAATCAAAACTTCTACTAATGCTTTCTATAACCTGCTGATTTGGTGCAATAAACTGCATTGTTACCAAACCAATAATTGTAGCAATAAAAACTCCAATGATAATTTTAATTGTTAATGACATAAAAAAACCTCCTTACTAAATAAGTCGGAGGTTATTTTTCATTTTTCCAAAAATTTTTTATTCAATTGCTAGAATTTGTACCTCGTAAGGTTCGTCAACTTTAACCTTAACGATATCACCAACAGGTTTTCCAATTAAAGCAGCACCTAAAGCACAAATATTTGAAATCTTATTCTCGTCAACATTAGCTTCAACTGTAGAAACAATCATATATGTATCAACGGAATCATCAGATAAATCTTTAATAGTAACCTTTTTTCCAATTTGTACAGTGTCTTTTTTTCTACTATTGCCATCTGCAACAATAACTTCACAATTATCTAAAATATATTGAAGTTTATTAATTCTAGCAGCAATTTCGGTTTCCTTATCTTTAGCTGCGTCGTAATCGGCGTTTTCACTTAAATCACCTTGTTCTCTAGCAGCAGCAATTTCTTTTCTATTTTGATCTGTTGCTTCGTTTTTTAAATAACGTAATTCATCTTCAAATTTCTTTTTACCTTCAGCAGTAATTAATATTTTATCGCTCATCTTTAAACACCTCGCTTAATATTATATATTTTTTTAAATTATAATCAATTAAAGATTGTCGCTATCACTCAATATGTCGAGCATTTCTTGAGCTTGTGCGATTATTTCTTCATCGTCAATACTACTTAGCGTTCCATCTTCAAAACATTCAACGACAAAGCAATCATCTTCACTATCATTTGCATTAGTTAAAACCATGAAATTTCTTTTTTCATCTTTATCTTTAAAAGAAAATAAAACTCTATAAGAAATAGTTTTTCCTTTATTTTCAATTTCAATTATTTCTTCATTATTTTCCATTATTCTTCTCCTTTTTTGCTTTGATTAAAAATTTTTCTAATATTATTATAGCCGATGTCATATCTATTTTTTTAGAAATTTCTGAAGCGGTGAAACCCATTTTTCTTAATTCTTCCTCCGCTTCAATAGTTGAATATCTTTCATCAAAAAAGCATACATCAAATTCAAAATCTGCTTCTTTTTTCAAATCAGATATAAATCTTCTAACAGAATTAGCTCTTTCACCTTCACTTCCATCTAACTGGAGAGGTAATCCAATTACTAAATTATATACACTTCTTTTTTTCATCAACTGTAATAAGTGTGTTCGTGCTTTTTTATAATTACCTTTACTAAAATTATAATTTTCAACTCCGAAAACAATATTTAATTCATTATTAATAGATATACCTAAAGAATTGGTTCCTAAATCTAAGCCAAAATAAATCATCTAAGCTCCTTTAATAATTTTAATTAATTTATCAATATTGATATCGTTTTGCAAAATTGCTCCATTACATAAATTAGGTCTACCACCACCATTGCCACCAAATTCTTGTGTTAATTTACTAAATACAATTTTTGAATTTAAATTTTTATCATTTAAAGTATCGCAGACTAATAATGGATATTTTCCTTTTTCATCCTTTTTTCCAATAAGGACAAGAATGCTATTTTCTAATTTAAAATTATCACTTATTTTAATCATAATTTCACGAGTAAAATCTGATGACATCAAACAAATATTTTTTCCATTTAAATCAACCTTTGAGGATAAAATTAATTTTAAATAAATATTAGCTAACTTTAAATTATCCTCTTCGATTTGTTTTAAATTATTTTTGTTTTCAAGAATTAAAGCAACTAATTTACTAGATAATTCTTTGAAAGATTTACAAGACATTTTTTCTTCTAATTCATTCAAATTTCCTTGCAATTCCTTAATAAAATCATAACAACTATAAGATGTTATTGCTTCAATTCTTCTGATTCCAGCAGCTATACTTTCTTCGGATTTTATTGTAAATATGCCGATATCTTTTGTACTAGAAACATGAGTTCCGCCACAAAATTCGCTAGAAACATCACCAAAAGAAACAACTCTTACATAATCGCCATATTTTGTATCAAATTCATGCTCAGCATTTGTTTTTAAAGCTTCTTTTATTGGCAAAACTTGTGTTTTTTGAATCAAATCCATTTTTATAAAATCATTTACTTTTGATTCAATTTCATTTAGTTGATTTTTAGAGATTTTGCTTAAATAGTTAAAATCAAATCTTAAGTAATTTTCACATACATATGAACCTTTTTGACTAACCCGATCTCCTAATACAAGTTTTAAAGCTTTGTGCAATAAGTGAGTAGCACTATGGTTTGCTTGAATTTGTTGACGCTTTAAAATATTAATTTTTAATGTAAATTCGTCGCCAACATGAATTTCACCATATTCAATTTCTACAAAATGCATGTTTTGTTTATTTGGCGAAGAAATGACATCATTTACTAAAGCCTTAGTTGAATCGTTAAAGATTTCACCACTATCTGAAACTTGTCCACCCATTTCAGCATAAAATGGAGTTTTGTCAAATATTACATAACCATCATTATCAATTGATTCGATTTTTTTACCATCTTTAAATAAACCAATTACTTTAGCTTTAACTTCATAGGTATTATATAAAAATTCACTTTTTTCTTTAAAATCAAGTAAATCTTTACTTTGAATGTTCATTGAATCAATGATTTTTCTGGAATTTCTTGCTCTTTCTTTTTGTTCTTCCATTAATTTATTAAAATCATTCTCATTAACTTCGATATTGTGTTCTAAAGCCATTTCTCTTGTTAATTCAAATGGAAAACCATATGTATCATATAAAAGGAAAGCATCTTTGCCAGTAATATCATGATTTTTTTCAATTAATGAATTTAAAAGAGTTTCACCTGATTTAAGTGTTTTTAAAAATTTATTTTCTTCATCGATAATTAATTTTTTTATCATTTCTTTTTTATCAACTAAATATGGATAAAAATGTTTCATTATATCAACTACGCTATCAACAAGTTGATATAAGAAAATTCCATTAATTCCAAGTTTTTTGCCATATCTCATTGCTCTTCTTAAAAGTCTTCTTAAAACATAACCTCTTAAAGAGTTAGAAAAATAAGCACCATCAGCAAGAGCAAAAACGCAAGTTCTAATATGATCAGCAATAACTCTAAAAGACATTTCATCTTCATGGTATTTATGATTACTTAACAATTCAACTTTCTCAATAATTGGCCAAAAAAGATCAGTTTCAAAGTTTGTGTTTGTTTCTTGTAAAATACATGCAATTCTCTCTAAACCAGCACCTGTATCAATATTTTTACTTGGAAGTTCTTTATAATCTTCCCTTTTAACACCTTTTACAGCATTATATTGAGAAAAAACAATGCCCCAAATTTCTATATATCTATCATTTTCAATATCATTTTTTAATAAATCAACACCTACATTTTCTGGATCATACTTATTTCCTCTATCATAAAAAACTTCGGTATTTGGTCCGCAAGGTCCTTCTCCTATTTCCCAGAAATTTGCTTCAAGCGGAATTAAATGAGATTCGTCTAAACCTTGTTTAATCCATAAATTCTTAGTATCTATATCGCGTGGGTTGTATGTAACATACAACTTATTTTTATCTAATCCAAAATATTTTTCGCTTGTTAAAATTTCAAAAGCCCATGGAATAACTTCATTTCTAAAATAATCACCAATCGAAAAATTTCCAAGCATTTCAAAAAAAGTATGGTGTCTTGCTGTTTTTCCAACGTTTTCGATATCATTTGTTCTGATTGATTTTTGAACATTAGTAATTCTTCTTGCAGGTGGAATAACACTACCATCAAAATATTTTTTTAATGCTGCGACTCCAGAATTAATCCATAGTAAGGTAGGATCATTTTCTGGAACCAAACTTGCGCCAGGTTCGATTACATGGCCTTTTTCCTTAAAAAAATTTAACCAAGTTTTTCTAATTTCATTACCAGTAAGTTTTTTCATACACACTCCTTAAATAAAAAAAGGCACCAACAAGGAACGAATTATCCGCGGTACCATCCTCTTTCAAAATTGCACTTAATTATACTTTTTAACGCAAAGCAACGATGCTATTAACATTTACATAAAAGTGGCCCACGTTATTTTAATATTATCTCGCACCAACCGATAACTCTCTTGAAATAAAATAATGCTTATTCTTTTACGATTTGTATTATATCACAAATTATTAATATTTATATATTAATAATAAATAATTTCTTTATCTTTATAATAAACTTTATCGATTATTCCACCACCAATACAATAATTATTTTTATAGAAAGCAGCAATTTGTCCTGGTGTAACAGCTTTATATAAATCTTTATGTATTAAATAAATAGAATTTTCATCTTTATATTTAACAATACATGGTAAATCTTTAGCACGATATCTAAATTTAACATTAATTTCTTCACCATCTTTTGGCTTATATGAAATAAAATTTAGATCAACAATCAATGACTTATCACTTAACAAAAACTCTTCTTCGCTTCTTGAAGTTACATATAAAATATTTCTTTTTACATCTTTTCCACAAACAAACCAACCTTTAGATTCGATTCCTTTAATTCCACCTATACCAAGACCTCTTCTTTGTCCAATTGTATAATACATAGTTCCTTGATGCTTTCCTAAAACTGTTTTACTATCAATATCCACGATATCTCCTTGATTAGCAGGAATATAATTTTTTAAAAATTCTTTGAAATTTCGCTCGCCAATAAAACAAACACCAGTTGAATCTTTTTTATCAGCTACATTTAAATTTAATTCATGAGCAATCTTTCTAACTTCTTCTTTAGTGATATCTCCAAGTGGAAAAAGACTTTTTGATAACTGATAATTAGAAATTTCGCACAAAAAATAAGTTTGATCTTTATTTTGATCTTTACTTTTACATAAATAATCTACGCCATTTATATTGATTTTTTTTGCATAATGGCCCATTGCAATTAAATCGCAGCCATTTTTTAGTGCAAAATTTAAAAAAGCATCAAATTTAATATATTTATTACAAAATACATCTGGATTTGGAGTTCTTGATTTTTTGTATTCGTCTAAAAAATATTGAAAAACATTATCCCAATATTCTTTTACAAAATCTATTCTTAAAAATGGGATATTAAGTATCTCGGCGACTTTTTTAGCATCTTGGTAATCTTTTTCTTGAGGGCATATTTCGTCATTTACAGTTGGGTTACCTAAATAATCATTATTTAGCATTGAATCCCAATTTCGCATAAAGCAACCAACTACTTCATATCCTTCTTTTTTAAGTAAAAAAGCAGCAACGGCACTGTCTACTCCGCCACTTAAACCAATCATAACCTTCATTTAAACACCTCTTTTGAATCGATAACCAATGTAAATGGTCCATCATTGACGAAACTTACTTTCATATCTTCACCAAATACTCCCTCTTCAACTATTAAATTTAGTTTCTTTAATTCTAAATTAAACTGTTGATACAATTCTTTTGCTTTATTAAAATCTAAGCAATTAGTAAAACTAGGTCGATTCCCTTTTTTTACGTCAGCATATAAAGTAAATTGAGAAACGGACATTATTTTTCCATTTACATCTAATAATGATAAGTTAGTTTTTCCATTTTCATCCATAAAAACTCTTAATTTAGAAATTTTGTTCGCCGTTTTATTAATAATATCTAAATTGTCACCATCAGTAAAAGAAACTAGTAATAAAAATCCTCTATCTATACTAGAATAAACTTTATCTTTAATTTTAACTTCACAGTTTAATACATTTTGTAAAACAACTTTCATCGTTAAATATTATACAAATATTTATTTTAAATATATAATAT
>JADIMN010000134.1 GCA_017694735.1 Candidatus Alectryobacillus merdavium | reverse complement strand
ATTTATCACCTATTAAATATTATAGTTTTTTTGACAAATTTATTCATCTATAAAAATATAAGTATTAATTTTCTTTCTTCTTAAATATTCTTTTTAAATTAATATCTTCCGATGTTTTAGTAATTTGATTTGCTGTAAAAACATTTACTAAAATTAAAACAATAATTGAAACAACTAAGATTAAAGCCATATAGCCAGCTGAAACACTATAACCAAATACGTTAATTTCAAAACCAAAATTATTTTGTAATGTAGTTATTATTTCTTGATAATTGTTTATATTATTGCTTTCAAGTGATAAATAGTCGATTAAATTATTTAAAGGAGTTTGAAGAAAAACAAATCTAAATAATCCACAACTATAAGTTCCTACAAAGAAACCACAAATATTAGATACAAAACTAGGAAGCAAATTTGCAGGCATATAAGCACCAATTAAAAAGCCAATTGCCGTACTTGCAATTGCAACAATACTTGATAGACTTGATTCTTTTTTTATGTAACTTGATAATAAGACTGTAACTAAACTTGAAATAATACAAGATAATATAATTACTCCAATAATTGATAAAACATTAACAAAATTTAAATAAAATTCTCCATTATAAGCCAAATAAATAAAACAAACTATCATAAAAAAGATATTAATTAAAAAAGTAACTATAAAATTAAAAACAAAATAAGATGAACTAATAACTCTTTTACTAACTGGTGAAGCTTTAAAATCTTTATTAACTCCACTTTCTTTATCTCTAACTAAAATATAATTTGTTTGTAGTGAAACAGTAATGCAAGATACAGCTAAAATTCCAGATAACATCCAAGAATCGACAAGACCTTGAACTAATCTAAATAGTTCTTCATCATTACTTAAAATTAAACCATACTCATTTAAAATTGAATTAACAGAATTAATTTCTAAGTCTTTTAAAAATAATATGTAAATTACTAAAATAACAACCGGAACCATAAAAGAATAAAAAATGGCAAATTTGTTTTTAAAAAACAATATTGTATGTCTTTTAGTTAAATTAAAGAATATATTTAAATTTTTCTTAATGGCATTCATACTTATTCCTTATTTATAATATAGCCATTTATGGCATTTAAAAAGACGTCATCCATATCACCTTTTAATATTTCAAAATCTTTTATATAGTCTTTATATTTATTAAGTAGCTCAACAGATAGTTCAGAATTTTTTATATAAATCTTGTAAAAATTATTTTCTTCAAAATAAGAATATTGAATTTTATCTTTGTTTAATAATTCTTCTAGTTGTTCATTTTTATCTAAATAAGCTTTAATGTAATCACTAGTATATTTATTTTTTAATTCTAAAGGAGTTCCTTCACTAATAATTTTTCCTTTATTCATAATAACTATATAAGTAGATTCTTCTGCTTCTTCCATATAATGAGTTGTTAAAAATACATTCATACCAGTTTTATTTCTAATTTCATTAATTAAATTCCAAACCATTAATCTTGTTTTTGGATCTAATCCGGTTGTTGGTTCATCAAGAATTAATAGTTTTGGATTATGAATCATACTTCGTGCGATATCAACCCTTCTTTTTTGCCCACCAGATAATTTATTTATTGGTTTATCCAATATTTCATTTAATTGTAATAAATTTACAATATTATTAATTTTTTCTTTTTCTTCTTTTTTTGAAAAACCATAAAAAGATGCTCTTACTTTTAAATTTTGATATACGGTTAAATCATTATCTAAAACACTATTTTGAAAAACAATTCCAATTTCTTCTTTTATTTTGTTTACATCTTTATCTAAATCATATCCATTAACATATATTTTTCCACTATCTTTTTTTAATATGGAACAAATTATATTAATTGTTGTAGATTTACCAGCACCATTCATTCCTAAAAAAGAAAAAAGAGAGCCTTTTTTTACCTTTAAAGATATATCATCAACGGCTTTTAAATCACCATAAGATTTAGATAAATGTTCAATTTGCAAAATACAATCTTTATCAATAATTGCTTCTTTATTCATAAAAAAATTATACCATTATAATTTTTAAATATTGAAAAAGTTAAAAGAATAAAATATATAACAAAATTTGTCTTATTTATTAATTAATTCTATATAAAAAGTGACTGGTCTAAAACCATCATTACAAGAAATCATTGCAGACATTGGATTTTTCATCCAACCGTTATAAAAATTTCCTTTATTATTTAATAAATCTTTTATAAAAGGAAACATTGTTTCCCATGCAGAATCACATAATTTATCTGGCTTATCTAAACTATCGATATAAAAAGTATCACCTACTTTTAAATTACATGGTAAATCAATAATATTTTCATATTTTTCACTCAAATCTTTATATTCTGATATTTTTAAAACTTCAATTTTAATCATATTCAAATATTAACAAATTTTCTCTATCAATAAAATAATTATATTTTATAAAATAAAAACATTTAAAAAATCGCTGTGAAAACCCACTATTTTCTCCGTTCAAGCAAAAATTTGGCGAATTTGGTATAATTTTTGAGGAGGTGAAACTATGGAAAACAAACTATGTAAAGTAAAACTTAACGATCTAGAAGAGCTTGCAGATCTTTTAGTAAAATTTTGGAAATCACAGTTATATAATCCAACAGACGCCGACATCCTAGAAGATATAAGAAGAATGATTGATCCAAAAGGAATTGGAAGATTAATTCTTCATAAAGGCAAAATAGCTGGATTCATTTATGTAAATGAAAAATTTGGATATTTAAACAATATTGAATATCTATATGTCGATGAACCTTTTAGAGGACTTGGAATTGCTACTTTTGCAATCAATGAAATTAAAAAAATAATATTAAGTAAAGGAAACGAAAGAGTGCAAATAGAGGTTGCACCAAATAACATTAAAGCTTTAAAACTATATCATAAACTTGGATTTACCTGCATTGATACATGGAGTTTATCTACAGAAATTTTAGGAGAAACAGTAGATATCAATTACAAAGGTTTAGACTTTAAAATTAATCCTAAAGAGGTTTTCCAAAGTAAAAAGATAAAGAAAAGATAATTTTTAATTATGAATTTTTATGATAATCACCTAATTTAGCGTTTACAGTAACGTTATCTTCTTCAACGACCAAAGTTGAAGATCCGGCCTCTTGTTGCTCTAATGTATAAGAACTGTCATTAGAAGTAGCTTCTAATCCAATCCAAACACGGTCTCTATAATCATCACATTCAATAAAGATCCAAGCTTGATATGTATGACCAACAGCATATTTTAAGTTACTAATTTTAACTGTTGAAGGAATATTTTCTATATCAATTGATTCATCTAAATGATAGTCTGCACTATAACCATAAACATCTTTTTCATCTGCTTGATCAGTTACATTAAGTGTCATTTCAGTTGGTACAATATCAAGTTCAGTGATTAAATCTTGTAAACCATTTAAATCTACATTGATATTGACATTATATGTTTCAACTTTTATAGTTCCAAATTCTTTAACTTCAATATTAATGCAAATTGTAGTTAATTTATTAATTGTAGAAGATCCGTTGTTTGGTCTAACTTCAATTTTTAATTTTGTTTCGCCAGGATTTATTAAAGTTCTATCAAATTCAATATCAATGGCATCAATTTCATTGCTTCCGCTAGAACCAACAAGGTCACTATTTTTAACAAGATCTAAACTAACACTACCCTCAGGTAAAACATTGCTATCTTCAGCAACTATTCTTGTATATCTTTCATTAAGTCCAGAACAATGAGTCCAGGATGAATCAGTTACCATTCTTATAGAGGCTTCAGGTGGAAAATCATCGCCTTCTTTTACGGTAGAAAATGTATAAGAATCATTAGCAACACTTAAGCCATTATCTGAAGTTTGTATTTCAAATGTTTCCATTTCTGTACTAGAAGTATCATCATTTTGAGAAACACTTGTTCCAGTATCATCTTGTTTTGTACTTCCTAAAGTAGATGTATCTCCTTCTCCACAACCAATTAAAGAAAAAGATAATAATAATGAAGCAAGTCCTATTATTGATTTTTTCATTTCAAGTCCTCCAAATTTCCTTATTAAAATTATTTTAACAATAAGTAAAAT
>JADIMN010000133.1 GCA_017694735.1 Candidatus Alectryobacillus merdavium | reverse complement strand
GAAAAAAGTGAAAGAATTAGAGCGAATGCACAATATCAAACTTATCTTTTAGGAACTGCAGAAGATAATAAAAGACATTGGTGGCAATTTTGGAATAAAACAAATAAAGAAAGAGATAACTAGTAATTTGTAAAGGAGGTATTTATGGGAATAGAACATTCGCAAAATTATTTACATAGTAAACAACTTGTAGCGACTTTGTTATCAAAGAGTAATATTTGTAACGACGATATTATAATTGAGATAGGTCCTGGAAAAGGAATTATTACCATTGAACTTGCAAAAAAAAGCAAGCAAGTTATAGCAATAGAGTTTGATGCGAAATTAGCGAAAACTTTATCTGAAAAGTATAAAGAATCTAAAAAAGTTCAAATAATAGAGATGGATTTTTTAAAATATAAAATATCAGTAAAAGAACCATATAAAGTATGTGCAAATATTCCATTTAACATAACTGCTGATATTGTGAAAAAGGTATTTGAAGCCGATAATCCTCCTGAAGATATATATTTCATAATGCAGTATGAGGCTTTTCTCAGGTATTCTGGACAGCCCTTTTATAACGAAAGTTTGAGGTCTCTTTTATACAAACCTTGGTTTTCCGCTGAATTGATTTATGAGTTTAAACCATCAGATTTTTATCCTGTGCCAAATGCACGAATATGTTTTGCTCACTTTCAAAGAAAAACATCAGCAGATGTTGAGGATGCGACAGACTATAGAAATTTTTTATCATATATATTTTTAGCGTCTGGAAATACTTTCAAAGATAAAACAAAAAAATTGTTTACTTATGAGCAACAAAAACGCATTTGCAAGTTTTTAAAAATCAAATTAGAGTCAACGCTTACTGAGATCTCATACGATGGATGGCTATACCTATATGATGTTTTTCTTAAATTTGTTTCCAACGAAAAAAAAGCTATTATATTAAATGCTGAACAAGCCATGAAAAACAATCAAAACAAGATTCAAAAAAAACATCGAAATCGTAATCATGGTTATTGGAAATTTGAAACTAAGCGCCAAAAGAAAATTTTTAAATTGAAAAATTGAAAATAAGAATTTTATCCAGTAGCTATATTTCCAATTTCTATATTATTAGCAATAGTGTAAACAAAGAAGTTGACAGAAAAAAGTAATAAGCAAATTATAAATTACAATTTAGTAGTTCGCAAAATAATAATTTGTAGGAGGAATAGATGTCTTTAATAAGTGTAAACAATTTAACTTTTGGATATGATGGAAGCCTAAAAAATATATTTGAAAATGTATCATTTAATATAGATACTGATTGGAAATTAGGATTAATTGGAAGAAACGGTAAAGGTAAAACTACATTTTTAAAGTTATTATTAGGAAAATATGAATATCAAGGTGCAATATCAAAAAATGTTGAGTTTGATTACTTCCCTTTTGAAGTAAAAAACAAAGAAAGAATGGCAATAGAAATAGTAAATGAGATTGCTCCGAATGTTGAAGATTGGGAAATTATAAGAGAATTAAATTTACTTAATACAGATACTGAAGTATTATATAGAAGTTTTAACTTATTAAGTGGTGGCGAACAAATAAAGATACTTTTAATAAGTTTATTTTTAAAAGGTAATAACTTTTTACTTATAGATGAGCCTACAAATCATTTGGATATTGAAACACGAAATAATTTAGTAAATTATTTAGAAAAGAAAAAAGGATTTATATTAGTATCTCACGATAGAAATTTTTTAGATAAAGTTGTAAATCATATAATTTCTATAAATAATACTAATATAGAAATACAACAAGGTAATTTTTCATCTTGGAAAGAAAATAAAAATAGGCAAGATAATTTTGAAAAAATACAAAATGAAAGATTGCAGAAAGATATAAATAGACTTGAAATAGCTTCTAAAAATTGTGCAAAATGGTCAAATGAGGCTGAAAAAACAAAAAATAAAAAATATAATTCAGAAACTACAATAGATAAAGGATATATAGGACATAAAGCAGATAAAATGATGAAAAAATCAAAAGTTATGGAACAAAGAATAGAAAAAGCAATAAATGAAAAGACTAATTTGTTAAAAAATATAGAGGTAAATGATACATTAAAAATTATTCCTCTAAAAAGTAATAAGAATCCATTAATTTTTGCACATAACTTGCAGATAAAATATAGTAAAGAAACGATATTTAACCCTATTACTTTTGAAGTTAATAATGGCGATAGGGTTGCACTAATTGGAAAAAATGGCATTGGTAAATCAAGTATATTAAAACTTATTTTAGGAGAAGAATTACAGTATAATGGAGAGTTTATGGTTGCAAATGATTTAAAAATATCTTATGTTTCTCAGAGTACAGAAGATTTAAAAGGAAATTTGAGAACTTTTGCTTACGATAATAAAATAAATGAAAGTATTTTTAAAGCAATGTTAGTAAAAATGGGATTATCACAATTTGATTTTGATACTAATATTCAAGATATGAGTGAAGGTCAAAAGAAGAAGGTTCTAATTGCAAAAAGTATTTCAGAACAGGCTAATATTTATATATGGGATGAACCTTTAAACTATATTGATATATTGACAAGAGAACAAATAGAAGATGCTATTCTAAATTATAATCCTACCATTATTTTTGTAGAACATGATGAGAAATTTATTGAAAAAGTGGCAACAAAAATTATAAATTTGGTAAAGTAAGTGAGAGACAAATTACAATTTATCGGTTAAATATTTATAAAAATTATGGAGTAACTGATCTTGCTGTTAATGAGGATAATCCACAAGCTAAAGGTTTTTATGAACATATGGGATTTAAAGTTTATCAAAGAAATGAGTTAGAT
>JADIMN010000132.1 GCA_017694735.1 Candidatus Alectryobacillus merdavium | reverse complement strand
GTATCGTCGGCAGCGTCAGATGTGTATAAGAGACAGATGTAATACATTATATCCTTGCATTCTTTTCGTTCTTGCAATTATATCACTAGCAGTATAGCCTTCTGGATGTCCGACATGTAATCCTTGTCCACTTGGGTAAGGAAACATATCTAATATGTAATATTTTGGCTTTGAAAAATCGTAAACATCGCAATAAAATGGCTTCTTTTCTGAATAAATTTTTCTCCATTTATTTTCAATACTTTTGTGATCAAACATAAATAAATCCTCCAATATAAAAGCGTCCATAAGGACGCTATCAACGTGTTACCACCTTACTTTATTTAATAATTTATACTAAATACACTCATTATGATTTTTAACGCAAATCACGGCTACTTAACAATGATGAGACTTAATATTTAATAAATACTTTTCACCCAACCAGTATCTCTCTTAATATTAAAATATTAATTAGTTCATTATAGCGCTAATATTATAGCAAAATTTAATCTTGTTTGTCATCTCTTGCAAATAATCTAACACAACTTGATCTTTTTGAGTGTAAAACAGTTAAAGTTTCATCAACTAAATCACTAATATCATCAACTTTTTCACTTGGTGCAGAAACAATTGCTTGAAGATTAAATTTTCTTAATAACTTAATACTTTCTCTACTTCTTTCTCTATCCATTTTAGAGAATGCTTCATCAAAGATGATTAATCTAATAGCATTACCAGCTTCGCCCTTATCTTTTGTGTGATAAATTTGAGCAAATGATGCAAGAACAGCAATATAGAAAGGAGTTTGAGTTTCACCACCACTCTTCTTTTTAATCATATTAGATAATCTAGATTTAACACCTTCTTTATTAGTAACAATAAGATCAAAATCTAAATAAGTTCTATAATCGGTATACTTTTCTAAGCTAACTAGTGACTCCTTATTAGCACTACTTGCATTAGGCAAAATAATTTGACTAAATAAATCGTTCATGACATCTTGATACTTATTTAAAAATTCTTCTTCATTTTCATCTTGTTTTAATAAGATTTCATCTTTAAACATATCATAGTATCTACGATAAACTGGATTTGGTTTACAAGTAAATTGATATGAATCATTTCCAAATGTAGATTCTTTTAAAGCATCATTAAGTTGAGAGATTTGATCTTCAACGGTTTCGATTTGATCTTTAATTTTAGCAATAAAGTCATCTTTAAATTGTCTTGTTGCTTTATTATAAGCATCAGCGATTTTTTCTTTATATGTAGGAAGTTTTACTTCTTTTAATTCATATAATTCATTTTCAAAATCAGTATTATCTTCATTATCGATATCATAAGAAAGATGATATGTTGTAACATATTCTTTTCTAATCTTTTTAATTTGATTAAAAATATTTGCACTTAAATATTGAGCTCTAGTAATTTCAACTTGATATTTTTTAATAATCTCAAGAGGTTTGTTCTCACTTAATTCTCTTTCTAAAGTTGGAAGACCTTCAGTCTTTACAAAATCAAAGGAATAAGTTTCGTTTAAGTGATTTAATCTTTCTTTAATATTCTTATTTTCTTCTTTAATTTTGTCTTCTTCTAAAGAATGAATTGAAGTTGTTAAATTACCTTTTTCAATATTTAAATTATCAGCATCTTTTTGTAAATTAGCTAAATCTTCATCAATTAAGTTAATTCTTCTTTCAATTGAATCAATTTCAACGGTATCATGTTTTGAAAGTTCATCATTAATATATTGTAAACTTGAATTTAATCCAGCTAATTCATGGCTGGATCTAATATCTTGAAGCATTGAATTAATTTCGTTTGTATTAATAATTTCTAAAGAATTTGCCTTATTTACAATTGTATAAAGTTCTTTATATTGAGCAATTAATGAAGAAAGTTTAGAAATTTCATCTTGTTTATCTAAAATTTGTTTTGCTCCAACATTTCTTCCAATAAAGGAATTTCGATAAAGACGAGGATTAATTTTACTTAAAGCAAAATTTCTATAAACATCACACTCTCTTGTAATACCATTTAATGATTCTCTTGCTTGAGTAACATTATCACATCTTTTAATCTTTCCAATAAGAAAGTTAATATAACTTCTAGCACCGATATGATCTGTTTCAATGATTTCTGCTAATGAACCACTATCAGCCTTAAAGTTTCTTTCAATAATTTTTTCTTGGTCAACTAAGCTTGTTTGATAATAGCTATGCTCTTCTAATAAATTTTTCAAAATATTATAAGCATCAAAATAGTATTTTGGTTCAACAAATAAATTAAATTTTTGATTAAAAATAAATCCTTCAACAGCGTTTGTCCATGACTTATCACTAATATCAATCAAATCAGCAAGTATTTCAACATTAATACTCTTATTATACTTAGCACTTAATCTTTCCTCTAATTCATTTTTTATATTTGATAGAGAAGAATCATATGCTTTAACACCTCTTTTTAAAGAGTCTTGATCCAATTTTAATGAAGCAAGTCTAGATTCTAGATTTCTAATACTTCTTGCAAAGGAAACGCAAAAAGCAGAAATAAGTTGTTTAAACTTAAATAAATCTTCTCTCCAATCAAGTAATACTGATTCAGATACACTATTTAATCCTTGATCGAGTAATCTTAAAATATCATGAGATTTTTCAATTACACTATCTAAGGATTGTTTTATTTCAACAATATCTGCGACTCTATCATCATCTAATATATCTATATCAATTTTATCAAATGTTTCTTTCAGAGCTTTTGAAATTTCATAATAATTATTAGCATAAGAATGAAGCTTACTATTAACATCTTCGACATCTTTTTCTAAAGCAGCAATCTTTGTATTTAAAGCTTTCTTTTCATCTAATAATTCACTTGTCATTCTATAAGTATCATTATTGCTTTTATCTGCAATAAGTTGATACTTTCTTTTTGTTAAATCTTGCTTATTTGATTCAATTTCTTCAAGTTCACTATCAATTAAAGTAAGTCTTTCTTTATATTGTTTAATTTGATTGTGATAAGAAGTAATTCTATCACTTGCAATTTGATATTCTAATTTTTCAATAATATATGAGCAAAGAGTCATGACATTTTTTGTATGTTTATATTGAGAATATAACTCATTTGCTTCATCTAACTTATCAACTCTAATTTTTAATACGCTTGCTTCTTCTTCTAAGTTTTTATATTGTTGAATAGTATCTTGCATTGCATCAAGTTCAATATTAGTTTGAGAATCGCAAACATATTGAGTAATAAAAGTTGATATATCATCAATTGGTAAAAAGCTGGTAGCTTTTTTAAGAAGTGAAAAATATCTATCTTTTAAACCACCAAACTTTCTTTTTAAGCTTTCTTGATATTGTTTATTTGAATCATAAAATTTAAATCTAGCAGGATAATTTTCTTGAAAAAACTCATTTAGTTGTTTGTATGAAAGAGGAGTATTATTTACCTGTCTCTTATACACATCTCCGAGCCCACGAGACATGGTTC
>JADIMN010000131.1 GCA_017694735.1 Candidatus Alectryobacillus merdavium | reverse complement strand
ATATTATGAAGCACAATATACAAATTCAAAAATGTTAGATATATTAGAAAAAACTTTTCATCTTGAACTCGATAAAAAGCGGATAAAAAGAACCAGTTTACAATAGTTAACAACTAAATTGTGTATACAACTTAAAAAGTCGAGAAATTAATTTGTAAACAATTATAATAAATCTTTGTCTTGTGGCATTGTAATAATTCTCATGAAGTTTGTACGACCACTTCCTGTTGGAGTTCCGCCACTAACAAGCAAACAATCTCCAGGTTTTAAACCGAACTTCTTAGCATGAGTTATAGCAACGACTTCCATATCTTCAATAAACGTGAGTTTTTAAGTTTGATCGAATAGAAAGCACTGTTTACAACGCACTTTTATAAGTATTTAAAATTAATATAATTCCAAAATTTTACGATTGTTATCGGCATTTGTGCCGATTTTTTTATGTTCATTTTACAACAAAAAGTTTTTAAATTATTTTTTATTTTTGTTGTAAACTGTCGTAAATTGTGATATAATTAACCTAAAGGTGGAAAGCATATATGAGACTTTCAATTGTTAAGAAAAAAAACGAAATTTATTACTACATCTTAGATAGCTATAGAGACAAAAAAGATAAGTCAAAAGTTATTACAAAACGCATTGAGACAATAGGCACTTATTCCAAATTAAAAAAAGAACATGACGATCCAGAGGCTTACGCTAAGTCAGTTGTTGAAGAAAGAAATAAAGAACGAAAAAAAGAAAAAATGCATTATCAGGAAAACATTGACTTTAATGAAAAAGTTAAAAATGTTGATGATGAAAATAATTTATCTGTAAGTCTTCTTCGAAACGTTGGTTGGAAATATTTAAAGGCTGTTTATGATGAATATGAAATTGATAAGTTTTTTGCTAATAAAAAAGGGCGCATCAAATATAACCCTAACGACTTAAATATGATGTTTTCAATTTGCAGAATTTTAGATCCAAAGTCAAAAAAAGCAACCATGGAGGATTTGTATAAATATTATGATGCTCCAGAAATTGGCAAAAATGCTGGTTATGCTTTTTTACAATATTTTGCCCCTTATAAATACGATTATCAGACCTACCTTTATAAGCACACTTCTCAAATAACGAATATTGATGAATCAATCCTTTATTATGATTGCACAAACTACTTTTGCGAGTCTTCACAAGATGAAGATTTGTTAGATGATGAAGGTAACATTTTACAATATGGATTTAGAAAATATGGGGTTTCAAAAGAACATCGCCCTAACCCAATAATTGAAATGGGCTTATTCATTAACTCAGAAGGTATACCATTAGCTTACGATATTTTTCCTGGCAATACATCTGAACAAATTACTGCAATCCCTTTAGAAAACCAAGTAGCCTCATTTCTAAAGAAAAAAGACTTCATTTATTGTGCTGATTCTGGCTTAAACTCCGCAAAAATAAGGTTTTTTAACTCATTAAACAAAAGAAAGTATATTGTTTCACAAAGTTTAAAGAAAACTAAAGAAGAAGATAAGACGTTTGTTTTTAAAGATTCTAATTGGAAATTTGCTGATAATGATGAGCCTGTCAGTTTTGTTGAGTTCAAGAACCTTGCTATTAAATTTGCTAATGGAGAAAACTTAACTAACGAAGAAGAAAACCTTTTGAGCAGGGACTTAATATATAAAGTTGTCCCGACCACAAGAGTTGTAAAGAAAGGTGACTTCAGTGATATCAATCTTAAAAGTGATATTGAGTTTACAGACGACATGTTTATTACTTTTAGCGCAAAATATTATTTATATGAAAAAGGGATATTTGAAAAACAGCTTGTTAGAGCATCTAAGTTAGCAAAAAATAAAAAAGGCGAAAACATTTTTTCTAATCCAACAAGTCCAAAAAGGTTCATCAAAACCGTTTGTGTTAATAAGGACGGTGTAGTAGTTGACTGCGATGAAGTTAATGTTTTAGATTCAAGCAAAATTAACTCTGAGGAACAAGTTTTAGGTCTTTTTGGAACATGTACAAATATACAAAATATTAGTGTTTCTGAGGTCTTATCTATAAATAAAAGACGTTGGCAAATCGAAATGAACTTTAGAATTATGAAAAGTTATTTTAAAACAAGACCTTTATTTGTGTCCGATCCAGATAGCATTATAACTCATTTTTCGACATGTTTTACTGCTCTTCTTATCCAAAAAGTGTTCGAAAAGAAACTTAATCAAACAATAGCTCAAGAAGGCATAACTGAAAGTCTTTTTACTACATCTGAAATTATAAAAATGTTAAATAATTTGAATTATTCAAACCACAATGATTTATATTATGAAGCACAATATACAAATTCAAAAATGTTAGATATATTAGAAAAAACTTTTCATCTTGAACTCGATAAAAAGCGGATAAAAAGAACAAGTTTACAATAGTTAACAACTAAATTGTGTATACAACTTAAAAAGTCGAGATTAAAGCATAATTAATATCATTTTTTAATAAATATTTATGTAAAACAATACAATAAGTATCGCTAGTATATATTAAATTACGATATCTGTCATTTATTTATGTAATTTAGTTACAATTTTCTCTTTTACCTTGACTATAAATGGCACCAATTTATTTAAACCTAAATTAATTAATAAATATAAAGGATAACTTATAAAAATATATATAATTGGAATTAAATATTCTTTATAAGACATACCATAAAAATATTTAAAATTAAAAAATGCATTTTGAATTAACTTTAATTGCTCTGCAAAATTATTCGCTCCCTTTAAATAAGTAGAATCTAAAAATACATTTGGAAAAGCTAATAAAGCAAGTAAAGATAAAATAACTCCAGCAATAAATACTATTAATGTGTATTTATTAAAAGGTCTACAAATAACCAAAAGTATAACTAATCCCGAGATTGTTATATTAATTGTAATTAAAGCTGATAAATAATTTATCTCATAAAAAACATCCATTAATAAAGGGATGCAAGCACTGATAAACATAAATATGCCAAACACAAAAGCCTTGGTTAAAACACTAGTTACAAAATCACTCTTATCAGCTTCCACTTTATTATTTTCTATAGATAACAAAAATCCACATAGTGCTACAGATATAAATTCATAAATATATATTGATTCTATTTCAATAGGTAAACCATTAATTAAAAAGACACTAAATATAGAGAATATTCCAATAAATATTGCTTTTGTTAAAAATAATAAAAGTGATCTTTTGATATTAGAAACAACTCTTCTGCCTTCTTTTAAGACATCAGGCAAATGTGAAAAATCATCATCTAGTAAAACAACATCACTTACTGCTTTAGTTGAATCTGCTCCACTTTTTAAAGCAATTGAACAGTCAGCTTGACGTAATGACAATGTATCGTTTACACCATCTCCAATGTAGCCAACAACATTTTCACTTTCTTCTAGCGATTTAATAATTTCTTGTTTTTGGTCAGGACTTGTTCTTGCAAATATTGTGTATTCACTAGCAATTTCTTTAATTTGATCAATT
>JADIMN010000130.1 GCA_017694735.1 Candidatus Alectryobacillus merdavium | reverse complement strand
ATTTGCTGCTGCCGCAGTATGCATTAGTATGGGTATAACAACAACTGCTGGTGTTATCGCTTCTGCTGGTGTAATTGCTGCTGCAGCTGCTCCAACAACTGGAGGTATAGGAACGGTTCTTATTATTGCTTTTGGTAACCACCTTTACAATTATGAAACTATGATACTGCATTGGAATCATTAGGGAAAAAGGAATACATATAAAATATTGATAAGATTGAAGTAATTTATGATAATAAAAGAACAACAAACAATGAATTTTATTTACAAAACAATTTCAGCATTTACTTTACTGCTTTTAATATTCACATGCATAAGCTGTAATAGATCTAACAAAGAAAAATATGAAATAAAAAATATAGCTGAAAAACACGCTAGCACTTTAGATATTACACAACTAATAGATGCTTTACTATTGTATACCAATAACGATACAAACAAAATCTGTTATGCACTTGTAATGCCCAAACAAACTTTAATTCGATTAACTCAACAACAAACATATCCAAAAGATTTTACTCTTGAAAAAACTCGTGAACTATTTGTGAATATAAACATATATGGTTCTGCTTTCCTTGACTCATGCGTCAATGACAAAGAAGATAAAAAAAATTGGCTAATTAATAATTCAATTAATGAACCTATTAACCCCATATGGGAACAAATAACAAAAGAACAATGAAAAATTTAATCGTACTAATTTTAATTACATTATGTTTAGGATGCTCTTCTAAACAAAAAAATGAACTCACTGAAGAAGAAATTCGAAATGAACTTCAAGAACTTTATACATATGGTTATTCAATTCAAGAACTATCTTTACGGACATATTACACTGAAGAACAAATTGTAAACTGCATCCAAGGAATACAAAAATTGCCAGACACATATAATGATAGAGTGGAAAAATTATATCTACTTAACAAAGAAGAAAGTATTATTCCCATCAGTAAATTACAAAAAACATCTTCCGAATGTTTATGGGATATTTATACTAAAGCCCAAAATTCATTGCTTCTTTCCCAATATACAAACATAGGAATCTCGCAAGTTATAAATGCATTAACATTACGTCACCCTTTATCCAATACGGATTCATTGCGTGCACTTATCGCATATGTCAATATGCAATATAACATTGATACTATCCCCAATAGAATTGTAGTATCTCCATATTTTTATCAATACACACAGGAAAATGGTATTATGAACATTAAAGTTCCACAATCTTATCATACAATATATAATAATCAAGAAAAAAACAAATTAGCTTACTACTTATGGCAAGCTGAACAATTTGAATTAGAAGCAAATAAACAATTACGAATCTCATTACAACAAAAAATGAAATTACATGCCATAAATGTTTCTGAAAATTTTGTTGATAAGGATATTGATAGCTATATAAATGATATTAAAAACTTATTTAAAAGAAAAGAAGATATAGAAAAATTCTATCGAGAAAAATTAAAAACAGAATTAAATCTATCGCAACTTGAGTTTGATCTAAAAAACGAAATATTATATTATTGTGTTTCTATTAATAGTAGTCGCATACTTCTGATTAACGATTTGCTTAATTACAACAATATTACAAACAATTTATCAATACCAGAAAATATGGTATTACAAGATTTTGTTGTAAAAACAGAAAATTTAAACAGATTAATAACTAACCGAAGAATAAATATGGTCAAAAACGCTACTATCGATATATCTGGATTAGCGATTACCACTCTTTCGAGTTTTAGTACGGGTTCCACAGGAACAATTATAGGATTCTTAACATGGGAAGGACTATCTAAAATAGCTAATGATATTGATGGAATATTTCGTTCTGATCAGGATATAAACATTGATAAACAAATGGATACATTAAAAATAAAAATCCGTGACCAAATTGAAATATCACTTTTAAAACAAACTAACAATGGAAATGATATTTCCAAGGAATTAGACGAGAATACTCATCAGTTTTATAATGAAATACGTAATGAATTTAATATTAAATAAAAAGTTATGAAAATTTCATCTTTATTACTACTTATTCTATTATGCTTTTTTACATCATGTAAACAAACTGTAAAAAAAGAAGCAGTATCAGCCTCTAAACAGATCGTGGAACTAATTGTGAAAAAAGGAATTAAACTCTCACCCCAATTAGAGCAATCCCTTTCTGTTTTACCTGAATCTTCACGAAATGCTTTGTTGGACGCTTGTCGCAAAAACTCCAAAATGCTGAGTTTTATTAATGAAAACCCCACATTCATCGTAAATTGGGATTATCTTCGTAAAAAACTTCCAACCAAAAGCCTTGACCCTGATTTCCTCAAAATGTTCATTTATGTAGATGACTATGCTAAATATGGAGGAAATAAACTACAAAACTACGTATACAAAGAAGCTGGCAACATTGTTGAAGTGTATGATGCTCAAGGCAAAATAATTTATGCTAAGATACATCCCGGTAAAATCATAGAAATACTCGATGGTAACATCAATAATTGGTTTACGCAACTTAAACCTTTAAGTAGCACAAAATATCTAATTGATGATGCAGAATATACTATAGATAATTTAAGCAGAGTTTCTCGAGCTAAATTCAAAATAACACCAGCCTCTCTTACAAAAAAATCAGTACGAGACCAAAATGTTCAGCAACAAATGCATAACTTAAAAGGAAGTTTATCTAATGATCAAGCAGGACATTTACTAGCAGATGAATTTGGGGGAAGTTCAAACATGATTAATCTTGTCCCTATGACTTCCCGAGTAAACAAATCAGTTTATCGATCTATTGAAAACAAATGGAAGCAATATGCCCTTCAAGGTAAAAATGTAAAAGTAAATATCGATTTAAAATATGAAGGGACAAGTGAACGACCTAAATGGATTAATGTAGAATATGAAGTTGACGGAAAACATTTTTTTGAAAATATTGAAAACATATAATATTACTAATAACCTAATCCATTAACAAAGAGTTTGTTTGAGGTTTATTCAGTAATATCATTATAAGTGCAAGAACCCCACATACGTTTATATAACTTTGATTACAAGAAAGTATGCTGCTCAGCAAATGATTTTGAGTTTAAAAAGTTAGATTAAAATTGGCTTCTCATCTGACTCTCAAAAGCCAGTATATCTTACTTTGCCGATGAAGATATACTTCATCAGTCAACGCAGTATATCTTCATTGGCAGTTGAAGTATATCTTCTTTCAGAAACCTGTTTTTTTCATTCACTTGTGCAATGTTTTGGCACTTCCCCACCCTAATTTTGCACAAGTAAACAATAACCAAAGATGATTATATGGAAACATTCAGAAAGAAAATCCAGCAAATGACCGGTTGGTCAGACACTGTGGTCAATGCCATTCAATGTGAAGCCGAAGCACGTATCTACATCGGTGCAGGACTGAAAGAAACAACTGTCAACGGAAAACCAGCCTTAATCCAACCCCGGATAGACCCAAACTATCAGATGCCGGAATGGTGGATAAAGGAACATGGGGAAAAGTGGCGTGGATGGACAAACAGCGACTTAATG
>JADIMN010000129.1 GCA_017694735.1 Candidatus Alectryobacillus merdavium | reverse complement strand
TTAAATATAAGCAAGCAGAAAATAAATATCAGATATTTAAAATATAAATATACGATTTAAATTTTAAAAAAAGCTAAATTTTTAACTTTCTTGACAAAAAAATATCGTTTTTTGTTGAAAAACTTTTTTAGCTTTGATATTATATAAAGGCATGTGAAAAATGTCGTGTTGTAGGACTTTATAGCGAAGTCCTTATTTATTGGAAATATATGTAAACACACGGTATTGTGTGCATGATATTTGAAAAAAGGAGAGAAATATGCCAACAATTAATCAATTGGTCAGAGAATCCAGAAAGAAAGGTGCAGTAAAATCTAAATCACCTGCTTTATTAAAAAGATGGAATTCTCTTGCAAAGAAAGAAACAAATCAATCATCTGGCCAAAAGAGAGGAGTTTGCACCAGAGTCGCAACTATGACTCCTAAAAAACCAAACTCAGCTCAAAGAAAATACGCCAGAGTCAAGTTGTCTAATGGTTATGAAGTAACAGCATATATCGGAGGAGAAGGACACAACCTTCAAGAACACTCAACTGTTTTAATTAGAGGTGGTAGAGTCAAAGACCTCCCAGGTGTTAGATATCATATCATTAGAGGTACATTAGACTGTGCTGGTATTGAATCCAGACGTCAAGGAAGATCCTTATATGGTACTAAAAAACCAAAGGAATCTAGTAATTAAGGAGGTAATTTAGAATGCCACGTAAGGGTAATGTTGCAAAAAGAGATGTCTTACCAGATCCAATATATAATTCAAAATTAGTCACAAGATTAATTAATAATATTATGCTTGATGGTAAGAGAGGCGTCGCTCAAACTATTTTATATGACGCTTTTAAGAAAGTTGAAGATGCAACACAAAAACCAGCAATGGATGTGTTTGCAACAGCATTAAATAATGTTATGCCAACTGTTGAATTAAAAGTTAGAAGAATTGGTAGTGCTAACTATCAAGTACCAGTTGATGTAACACAAGAAAGAAAAGTTACTTTAGGTCTTAGATGGCTTGTTAGATATTCTAGACTTAGAAATGAAAAGACAATGGTTGATAGACTTGCTGCAGAAATCTTAGATGCTGCAAAAGGTACTGGAGCTAGTGTTAAGAAAAGAGAAGATACACATAAGATGGCTGAAGCTAATAAAGCTTATGCTCATTATAAGTGGTAATTTAATTAAGAGGGTAAAATTTTATGGCTAGAGAATATGATTTAGCTCACACTCGTAATATTGGTATCATGGCTCACATTGATGCTGGTAAAACAACTACAACTGAAAGAATTTTATACTTCACAGGTAAAATTCATAAGATTGGTGAAGTTCACGAAGGTGCCGCTACAATGGACTGGATGGTTCAAGAGCAAGAAAGAGGTATTACTATTACAAGTGCTGCTACAACCGCATTCTGGAAAGGTAATAGAGTCAATATTATTGACACTCCTGGGCACGTTGACTTTACTGTTGAAGTCGAGAGATCTTTAAGAGTTCTTGATGGTGCTGTTACAGTATTAGATGGAAAAAACGGTGTAGAACCACAAACTGAAACTGTTTGGAGACAAGGTAGTAAGTATGGTGTTCCACGTATCGTCTTTGTTAACAAGTTAGACGCTATTGGTGCTGACTTTGAAATGTGCGTTAATTCTTTACACGAAAGACTCGCTGCAAACGCAGCCGCTGTTCAATATCCAATTGGTCTTGAATCACAATTTAAAGGTGTCATTGACTTAATTGAACTTAAGGCTTATGAGTATCATGGAACAGAAGGAAATCCAATCGAGATTCCAATTCCAGAAGAATATAGCTCTAAAGTTGAAGAATATAGACAAAAATTATTAGAAGCAATTGCTGCTTTTGATGATGATATTATGCTTAAGGTTCTCGAAGGAGAAGACATAAGCGTAGAAGAAATTAAAAAGACAATTAGAAAAGCTGTTTTAACTGGTGAATTCTTCCCTGTATTTGCTGGTAGTGCTTATAAAAATAAAGGTATTCAATTACTTTTAAATGGTGTTATTGATTATTTACCATCACCACTTGATATTAAGCCTACAACTGCAACTCTTCCAGATGGAAGTCTTGAAGAATGTGTACCAGATGATAATGGACACTTAGCTTGTTTAGCATTTAAAGTTGCTACCGATCCTTTCATTGGTAGATTAACTTATGTTAGAGTTTATAGAGGTACATTAAAAGCTGGTTCTTATGTCTTAAATAGTACAAAAGGTAGCAAAGAAAGAATCGGTAGAGTTGTTCTTATGCACGCTAATCACAGACAAGAAGTTAGTGAACTTCACTCCGGTGACATCGGTGCTATCGTTGGTCTTAAAAATACAACAACTGGTGATACATTATGTGATGAAAATTACAGCTTAGTCTTAGAAAAAATGGAATTCCCAGAGCCAGTTATTGAAGAAGCTGTTGAACCAAAATCAAAAGCTGACCAAGAAAAAATGACTATTGCTTTAATTAAACTTGCAGAAGAAGATCCAACATTTAAAGTTCATACAAATAATGAAACCGGTCAAACAATTATTGCTGGTGTTGGTGAATTACATCTTGATATTATTGTCGATAGACTTAAAAGAGAATTTAATGTTCAAGTAAATGTCGGACAACCTCAAGTTGGTTATAGAGAAACAATTAAGAAAGCTGCTGAATGTGAAGGTAAATATATTAGACAATCTGGTGGTAGAGGACAATACGGTCATGTTTGGATTAAGTTTGAACCAAATCCAGGCAAAGGATTTGAATTCGTCGATGCTATCGTTGGTGGTGCTGTTCCAAGAGAATATATTAAACCTACACAAGATGGATTAATTGCTGCTATGGATAGAGGTTTAATTGCTGGATATCCTGCAATTGATATAAAAGCTACATTATTTGATGGTAGCTATCACGAAGTTGACTCTAGTGAAGCAGCTTATAAGATTGCAGCTAGTATGGCTTTAAAAGAAGCTGCTAAAAAATGTCAACCAGTTATTCTTGAACCTATTATGAAGGTTGAAGTTACAGTCCCAGAACAATATTATGGTGATGTCCTTGGTGATTTATCAAAGAGAAGAGGACAAATGACTGGTGAATCTCAAAGAGGAAATGCTAAAATTATTGAGGCATTTGTTCCACTTGCTGAGATGTTTGGATATGTTACTGATTTAAGATCATTTACTCAAGGTAGAGGAAACTATACAATGCAATTTGATCACTTCGGTGAATGTCCAAAATTCGTATCAGAAAAAATTATTGAAAAATCTGGTATGAAAAATGAATAATAATTTAATTATTATTGATAATTAAAAAAATTTGCTATAAGATAAATAAACGTAATGTTATTTAATTTAGGAGGATTTATAAATGGCAAAACAAAAATTTGATAGATCCAAAGTACACGTTAACATTGGAACTATTGGTCACGTTGATCATGGTAAAACAACTTTGACCGCTGCAATTACTCACGTTCTTGCAAAACATGGTGGTGCTGTTGCAACTGATTATGATAAGATTGACTCCGCACCAGAAGAAAAAGCAAGAGGTATTACAATTAATACTGCTCATATCGAATACCAAACTGCTAAAAGACACTACGCTCACGTTGACTGTCCTGGGCACGCTGACTATGTCAAAAATATGATTACCGGTGCTGCACAAATGGATGGTGCTATCCTTGTTGTTGCTGCTACAGATGGTGTTATGCCACAAACTAGTGAACACGTCTTACTTGCTAGACAAGTCGGAGTTCCATATATTGTTGTTTATTTAAATAAAACAGACTTAGTTGATGATCCAGAATTAATCGACTTAGTCGAAATGGATGTCAGAGATTTATTAAACAAATATGGTTTCCCAGGCGATGAAGTACCAGTCATTAGAGGTAGTGCTAAACTCGCTCTTGATGGAGATCCAGAAGCAATTAAGAGTATCGAAGAATTAATGGATGCTGTTGATTCTTATATCCCAGATCCAGTAAGAGATAACGATAAACCATTCTTGCTTGCTGTTGAAGACGTTTTAACAATTACCGGTAGAGGTACTGTTGTTACTGGTAGAGTTGAAAGAGGTATGTTAAAACTTAACGATGAAGTTGAAATCGTTGGTATTAAACCTACAGTTAAAACAGTTGTTACTGGTATTGAAATGTTTAGAAAATTACTTGATTTCGCTGAAGCTGGTGATAACGTCGGTTGCTTATTAAGAGGTATCAACAGAGACCAAGTCGTAAGAGGTCAAGTCTTAGCAAAACCAGGCAGCATTGTTCCACATACAAAATTCACTGCTAGTGTTTACGTCTTAACAAAAGAAGAAGGTGGAAGACATACTGCATTCTTAAATGGTTATAGACCACAATTCTATTTCAGAACTACTGATATTACTGGTGTTATTACTCTTCCAGCAGACGTTCAAATGGTTATGCCAGGAGATAATGTCAACTTAACAGTTGAATTAATTCACCCAGTTGCTATTGAAAAAGGTACTAAATTCTCCATCAGAGAAGGTGGTAGAACTGTTGGTGCTGGTACAGTTAGCGAAATTATTAAATAATAATTTAATAATAAGTTAAATTTCTAATAGCGTATAAAGTATAAAATTAAGCGATGTAGCAATAGCTATATCGCTTTTTTTATTAAAAGCTTTGTAAATGCTATTTATTCTTAAAAAGTATAATCACATATAAAATATAAGTAATTTACATAATTAAGTTATAAAAATATAATTAAATTATGGGTCTTAAAAGTATAATTTTGTATAAAAAAGAAACCTAAAAATTAAGAAAATAAAAAATAATTGAGTTTTACTTGTGTTTTTTAACAAATACATTAAAAAATATTGCAAAACTTAACTATTTTTTTAATTTCCATAGTTAATTATTTTTATTTAACAAGCAAAATTAAATTATTAATTTAATTTTAAACAAAATGTTTTATAATATTCTAATATGAGTAGTAAATATATTGTTTTAGCAAAGATGTCACGAAGAATATTCGCCGCAATTATTGATTTACTAATAATGCTAATTTTCTCATTTATTATATTTTTTCCATGTGGACTTTATAATGCTGTTTTAGATCAAGATAGTTATGATAAAAATCTTTCACAACTTAGAGATATTTATGCTTCAACCGGTTTATATATTGAGTTTGGTGATGCAATGGTTAATATTGCAAGTATTCAAGACTTTGAAGCAAGTAAACCAGATGAATTAAATCATTTTACTTATGAATATGAAGATGAAAAATATGAAATTTATTTAGTTGATGCAATTACAAATTTCTATTTATCAAAGGGCAATGAGTCTGGTATTTTAAGTGAGACTTATAGTTTAGATGTTATTAAAAGAGACTTATTTTTAATAAGAGATAGTGAAGAAAATTCAACTAGCAATATTAAAGATTTATATTTAGATGAAGCAGATAATAAATATAAAATTTCGTTTTTTGATAGCGAAGATGCAAATGCAATTAAATTAACTTCGGATACACTTAATAATATTTTAGTGGAAATTAATAATTCAATTTCAAGTAACAAGAGTATTTCAAATTTATTGCATCAAAACGATATGATTATGGTATATTCTGTTTTATATTTAATTCCTGTTACTTTTGGAGTTTCTATAATACTTTATTTAATTATTCCTCTTTTAGCTCCAACGGGAGAAACAATTGGAAAATTTATTTTTGGATTAGGAGTTTTAAGTGAAGATGGTTATTCTTTAAAAAGAATTTATTTGATTCCAAGATTTTTAGGTTTTTATTTAGTTGATTTTTTACTTGGAATTGTTAGCTTTGGCGTTGTTTTTGTTATTTCATATATGATGTTTTGTTTTACTAAGAAAAGAAGAGCTGTTGAAGATTATTTTGGAAAAAGTGTTGTTATTGATAAGAAACAAAGTTCATGGTTTAAAAATAAAGACGAAGAAGAACAAATTAAAATGTATGATGGAGACGTTCTATTATGAAAAACACATTAAAAATAGAACAAACTAATCAAGTTAAAAAAATACTTATTTTATTTTTAGATTTAATTGTTACAAGTATTATTGGTGTCTTGCTTTTCTTTATAACTTTTTATCCTATATATTGTAATTATTCTCCATATATTGAAGCTAATGATTATATTGCAGAGCAAAGAGATGAATATAATTTAAATGAAGAATTAAATTATGATTTATCTTATACTCATTATGAAAATTATATTAAAAGAATGTATGAAGAACATTTTGAAGAGATTTTAAATTATTATTATCCAGATTTTGATATTAATGATGAAGAACATAATTATGGTTTTAAAAGTGATAGTGTTCAATACTTATATAACATTACAATTTTAGGACTGCCAATAGAGCCTAAAATTGAAAATTTTACAAGCGATGATGGATATTTTAGATATCAAGTTAATGTTGAAGGCGAAGCAATATTAGATGAGTATGGAATTGGAGTTAGCGATCTAAGTGATGTTGAAAAGAAATTACAGTTAGAAAAAATATATGGAAAATATGAAATTTTAGATTCATTATTTAATGCTTTTGATGAAAATTATATTATAGATACAAACTACATTTCATATATGAATTCTATTTCATATACAGTAAGTGGTGCAGTAGCTTATTTTTTATACTTTATGATTATTCCTTTATTTTTTAAAAATGGAGAAACGCTTGTTTCTTATTTCTTTAAAGTTGGTTTAGTTAATAAAAATGGTTTTAAAATTAAAAAGTATAAAGTTTTATTAAGACCATTAATATTTTTACCTTTTGTATGTTTTGGACTTTATTTTGTTAATTTATATACCGTTATTATTTTATTAATTGCTCCGTTTGCTCTTGATATGTTATTTATGCTTATTTCAAGAGAAAATCAAGATTTAATGGATTTATTAACTACGACTTGGGTTGTTGATACTGAAAAATCTTATATTTTTAAAGATATATATCAAGAAGAAGATTTCTTTATGAAAAATCCTGAACTTGAAGAAGAATTTATGCCAGAAGAAATCGAATATACAAATAAATTAAGTAATATTAGAGAGATGAATATAAATGAAAAAGAGTCAGATAGCGCAAAAAATTAGTGAAAATAAAAAAAGAAGAGAAGAAGAAAAAACTTTTAAAAGACATGATGAAGTCGAAGAAAAGTTAAAACAAGATCCTGGATACGAGAAGAAAGATAATGAATTTATTATTTATCCTGCAAAACTTGGTAGAAGGGTTTTATCTTTTTTAGGTGATTTCTTTATAACTTTTATTTTATGTATCTTTTTTTATGAATGTGTTTGTATGCCAATTGGCAGAAGTTTTGGAGATTATGTTAGTAAAAGTGAGCAAATTGATACACTAAATTATCAAAGAATTGATTTACTATATGAAAATAATATTATTTTAGAAAATAAACAACCTTCAGAGGATTTAAATTATGATAAATATAATTTTGAAGACGCTCAAAATTATACTAGTGAACAATTTATTTATTTTTATACTTATAAAGAAGAAAAAGATTTAAATCCAACAAATTATGAAGTTTGTTATGCATATAAACTAAATACAAATCAGATAAGTTCTGCTAGTGAGTATTCAAATACTTTAAAAGGAAATAATCCAAACACACCTTTTTTAAATTATCTTGATGAAAATGGATTTTTAATTTTAAAAGATGAGTATAAAGATTACTTTAGACCTTTATTTGTAGAAGGCGATAGCATGTCAAATAAGGGAATTGAAGCTTTTGGTGATTTTTTAAGTGATTATTTTAATCCTAATTTTTCAAGCATGGTTGAAAACTTTTCAAATAATAATGAAGAGTATGTTTCTTTAACAAATCAAATTAATGAGATTAATTCATCTTTTTCTAGTTTTTATCAAACTTCTGCAATACTTTCTTTTTTAACTTCATCAATAATAATGTATTTAGTTGTACCTTTAATTGATAAGAAATGTAGAACACCATTAAAAATTATTCTTAAATTAGAGTATATTGATACTAAAAAGTTTAATAATATTAAAAAAAGTGTTGCAGTTTGGTTATTTTTCTTAAATATTTTAGAAAACTTAGCTATGGTTATGTTTATTCCATTCATCTCTTTTGGAATTACAAATATATTTAGTCTTGAAGTGCTATTAATAGTTTCTATTATTTCTATTTGTTATGATCTAATTTGTATTTTTGTTGCAGCTTGCAATTCTTATAATAAATCATTTAAAGAAATATTCTTTAATTTAATTGTTGTAGATGAAAAAACAATGGATGAATTAATGGTTGCAAGAATGGAAAATTTAGATGTTGTTAAAGATAATTCTTTTTTAGAAAAGAAAACAAATAGTGAAGAAACAAATTAAAAAATATGATAAAAGTTGATGAAAATAGTAAAAAAATAAATATTGAATATGCAAGACCTCTTGCAAGTAGAAGAATTAGTGCCGCCTTAATTGATTTTTTAATTATGGCTTTACTTGCAGTTATTTTTTATATAATTTCAAATTCAATAGCTCAGGTAACTCCAACTTATGTTAATTCTAATCAAATTGTTGATAGTGTAAGAAGAGATTCTGGATTATATGTTCATAGCGATGGAATTTATGGAGAAAGTAGTAGCTATGAGTATGTAAATCAATATTTTAGCGATAATCCAGATGAGTATGCTGGTAGTATAATGTATCAATATTTAAATAATGTAATAGATGGTGATTTATATCCAATACATGGACATGTTGGTTTTGCTCAATATATGGGACGTTATAATATCGAATATAAAGAAGAAATACTAAACTTATTTGATGATTATAGATTAAATGCAACTTTAAATAATGCTCCGGTTTTTGATACTAACTTTAATATTATTAATGGAAATTCACAAAAAGAAGTTTCTTTAAATGTATTGTGTCCTTTTATAGAGGAGAAGTTAATATCATATTTATCTTATATTCCAAATTATTACGAGTCATTAACATTTATTACTCGTAATATTATTTATATTCAAATCCCAATTCCAATAATACTTTCTAATTTAATTGTTTTTTATTTAATTCCATTATGTTTTAGAAGGGATAAAAAGAGTATTGGTAGACTTTTATTTAAAATTGGATTAGTTGATAAAAACTATTTATATGTAAACTTTAAAGTTTTTACTTTAAGATTTTTAATATTTTTATTTGTTGAAATAATTTTATCTATTTTTACGTTTTTATTGCCATTAATTCTTTCTTTTACAATGATGTTAGTTACAAAAAATAAGCAATGTTTACACGATTATATATTAAATATTCAAGAAGTCGATGAAACATTAGATAAGGTTTATTATTCTTTAGATGAGGCGTATTTAGATAGAATGAATAAGAAACCACAGCATATAGATTTTAAATTAAAATAATATAATAATATTTATTTTAAAAATATTTCACTTTTATAAATTGTCTTATTGAAAACATATGTTAGTTTTATCTATAATATTATTAAGGTTGGTAAGATTGTGAAAAAGAATTTGTTATTTACAGCGCTAGTTACCTTGCTTGGATTGAGTTTCTCAAATCTAAACATTTCTAGTCTAAGAGCAGATAATGATAATTTTTTTGTGGAAAAAAATAATTCTGTTTTACAACAAAGTGATAACGAAGTTTATAACACAACAGATGAAAATAGTGTTGAAGATGTTGTTTCTTCTTATTTATCTTTTAGTGTTGGAAGAATTAATTACTACAATGATACAACATTGAGTTTGAACTTAAGTGCTAGTTATGTTAATGGTGGCATTGCTGAATTAGGTGGAAATCCTGTTTTTAAGTTTGGGGATGAAAACAATAAACTTACTTTAACTTTTACTTTTGTTGACAACGCTACTTATGAAAGCCTTAATACAAGTGTTGATGTAGAAATTGATACTGAAGATGTAATTATGGGAAGAGTAGATGAAGAAGATGAAACTACTCTTGATTATGTAAGTAGTATTGAGTTAACAACTATTGCAAATGTTTTTAATGAGTTTCCAACAGATGTTTTAGTTGACACCATTAAAATTTCAAATATTTATACAAATGTTACTTTAGAAAATGGTACGTATGTTTTACAAGATGAAATTAATTTTAATAATTCATATTCTTATGTTTTTGAAGAATATGTTGAATCACCAAGTCAAGATTTAGTTTCATCATTAATTAGTGTTACTGCTTCTTCTCAATCAAGAAGTTCATTAAGTGTTTATTATAGACTTTCAATTAGACTTGATACTAATAATCTTGCTTATTATTTTGATAATCCTTACAAGGGAAGATTTAGTGTTGGTTATTATGGAGAAGATAATTTTAGTGAAGCTAAAGTTGAAATATCTTATCAAGGTGAGACATTTTCTGGTAAAGTACAACGTCAAGTTGGTGTTGGTACAACTGCTGTTTTATATTTAGAAAATGGTTCTTTATCAACTTATGCTGATATAAAAATACCTACATATGTAGATTTAGATGAAGCAACAATTAGACTTACTAATATATTCTTCTGTGATGAAGTAAATAATGGAGAAATATATACTGATGTACCAAGATTTACAAATACTTATAGTGTTGAAATTGGATTAAGCTCTTATATTGAAGAGTTTGATATTTCTCAATTTATTGATGTATCTACTGCATCTATTTCTGATTTTGGTGGAGTAAGAGCATTAAAATTAAAAGTAGATTTTAATTTAATTGAAGGGTATACATGGCTTCATGATAATGGATATTTAAGTGCAATTTTTGATTATAATAATGCGATGAATATGATCAAAAATGGACAATATTTTTATAGAGGATATTTTGCACTTTCTTCATTTAATCAATCTAGAGTTGAAGGAAGCTATTTTGAAGTAATTTATGATGATGGAAGTAGTGAACTTATTTCAAATGCTGCTTCAAATCAGCCTATTTATGATGGAGAAAACTATTTAACATTCTTCTTATATGATGCAAAAAATAATATTAAAGATGTTATTATTCATGAAGTTTCAATTACTTTAGAAGTTGCAAATAAAGAGACAGAGGCTAGAATTTCTAATTCTCAAAAAACCTTTAGATTTGGTAGTGTTGCAACTAGAGTTGGTGATTTAATTGAAAATGATGTTGTAGTTGATCCTGCAATTCCATATTTAAGTCTTAGTTTAGATTTTATTGTAATTTTATTTACAGTCATTTTCTCAGTATTATTTGTAATTAGTGCAATTTTAATCTTTATTTACTTAAAGAAAAAATATAAAGATGATGAATTTGTTAAGATTAAACCTAAACCATATATTAAAACATCAATTTATGCTTGTATTACACTTTATACAATTCTAGCGGATATCTTGTTTATCGTATTAAGAGTTGTATATTACAATAATACACCAAAAGTTTTTAATATCATGGATCCAATTATTATTGTATTTTCAATTGTAGGCTTCTTAATGGCTTGTTACTTTATTAGAAGATTTTATATCTCTATTAAAGATAGAATAGAAAAGCGTAGAAGAGAAAGACTTAATCTTAATACATTAAATGATGATAGTGGAGTTAATTAAATTATATAAGGAGTAAATTATGGAGATTAGAATAAAACATTTAACAAAAATATTTCCTGGGAATGCTGCAAGACACATTAAAGATACTACAGCTGTTAATGATCTTGATATAGTTATTCCAGATGGAAAATTAGTTGGACTTCTTGGACCATCTGGTTGTGGAAAATCTACAACTCTTTATATGATTTCTGGTCTTTTAAATCCTACAAGTGGTGAAATTTGGTTTGGTGATGAAGAAGTAACCAATTTAAGTGCTGAAAAAAGAGGTATCGGTTTAGTTTTCCAAAACTACGCTTTATATCCTCATATGACTATTTATAAAAACGTTGAATTTCCTCTAACTAACTTAAAAGTTGAAGTTTCTTTGAAGGAATTCTTCAAATATGATTGTAAAATTGTCTATAAAATTAGCGAAGATACTGTTTTTAATGGTATTTTACAATCAATTAATTCTCTTGTTTATAAATTAGCTATTAAAGGAGTTGATATTGATCCTAAAACTAATGAAATTAAAAAGGATTTAGATAATTTAGAGAATTTATTACTTTTAAAACATCGTTTAAATACACTTAAATCAACAAGAGAAATTAAAGCTTGCAAACAAGATATTGAAAAATATCAAGCTTTAGTTGATAAATCACAAATCATTGGAAAAAATGTTGAAGTCGATATTACTTTAAATGATGTTCCAGTTGAAACATTTGAAAACTTTAAAACTAATTTATTAAGAATTGTAAAATATGAATCTTTTGATTATACAAGTGTTAGAAGCAGTGAAGCTTTATTTGATTCAACAATTAGATTTACAATTGCTGGTATAAAAGATGGAGCAAAAATTTCTAAGATTAGCACTGATAATTTAAGTGAAGAAGAAAGAAACGCTAAATTATTTAAACATTATGAAGCGTTTATTAAATCTTTAGCAAAAAATAGAAAACATAAAGTTAAAGAATTTGAAATTTATGCTGAAAATGGTGAAATTAAGACTTTCTTTAAAATAAAATTTATTAAAGAAAATGAATTAAATGAATTTATCGAAGAACTTAATAATAATTTTGACATTAAAGATTTTACTTCAAATAAAACAGTTGCTGTTAAATATAGAAAATTAACTAAACTTGAAAGAAGAGAGATTGTTTATGAAGTTGCAAAACTTGTTCAAATTGATGAGTATTTGCAAAGAAAGCCAAGTCAATTATCCGGCGGTCAACAACAAAGAGTCGCTATTGCAAGAGCTCTTGTAAAAAGACCAAAAGTATTATTACTTGACGAACCTCTTTCAAACTTAGATGCTAGACTTAGACTTCAAACTAGAGAAGAAATTAAAAGAATTCAAAGAAATACTGGTATTACAACCGTATTTGTTACTCACGACCAAGAAGAAGCTATGTCAATAAGTGATGAAATTGTTGTTATGAAACTTGGTGAAGAACAACAAAAAGATAAACCACAAGAAGTTTATAATAATCCTAAAAACTTATTTGTTGCTCAATTCTTAGGAACTCCTCCAATTAATTGCTTTAACGGTTATGTTAAAGATGGAGAAATTTATATTGGAAATGAAAAGATTTTAAAATGCGAAAACAAAGTCGAAGATCAAGAAGTTGTAATTGCTATTAGACCTGAAGGATTTATTGTTCATGATGATGATAGTGAATATGGCTTTACATCAAATGCAGATCTTATTGAAGTTCTTGGAAGAGACTTAAGTTTAGTATGTAAGAATCCTCATTGTTTAAAACCTTCTTATAAGGTTATTATTAATTCAGAAAACGACATTAATATTGGTAAAGTTAGATTTGGCGTAAAGAAAAATAAGACATTTATTTTTGATAAAAATACTCAAGAAAGGATTTACTATTAATGCTTGATAAAAATAAATTCCAAGAGATATTTAAAACCGAGCTTAATAATCTAAATAAAAAAAATTTAGAGGATTTTTCAACTCTTAAAAATACAGTTGAAAGTGATAGTGAAGTTTTAATAAATAGTAAAGCTCTTGATGAAAAAAATAATACAAAAGATATTAATGTTGAAGAAAGTGTTACTTTTGTAAAAGAAGATGAAAATAATAGTAATGATTCATATTATTACAAAGGTGATACTTTAGTAAAAGTTATTTCAAGAAGAGACAAAAATTATAAGTATTCTTATGATGGTCTTAAAAATGTTAAAGATGATGATGCTAGAAATAACTGGAAAGCATGGTTATATTTAGCTCCTGTATTAATTTTAATGACTATGTTCTTGCTATATCCATTAGTTGATACAATTATTATCTCTTTTATGAAAGATTTTAACTATGTTACAAGAGAATTTGATGGTTTTACAATTGAAAACTATGGATATATCTTGAATTTAACGCCAATAAATGGAGCTTATGAGAGTAGAGTTGTAAATTATGCAATACCAAATACATTAATAATTTGTTTTATTACTGTACCTGTATCTATTATTATTGCTTTATTAATTACAGTTGGTCTTAACTCTCTTAAATGGTTCCAAAAAATATTACAAACTATATTCTTTTTACCATATGTTACAAATACTATTGCTATTGGTATGGTTTTCTCCGTTATATTTGATTCTGATGGTATATTTAACTATTTAATTAATTCAGATCATAAGTGGATTACCGGTGCTGATAGATGGAGTGCAATGCTTCCATTATGTTTATATATTGTTTGGTCTAGTTTACCATTTAAGATTCTTGTTTTCTTAAGCGGTTTGCAAGGTATTGATAAACAATATTATCAAGCAGCACAAATTGATGCTACACCAAAGTGGAAAGTATTTACAAAAATTACAGTACCTCTTTTAAGTCCTCAAATTGTTTATATTGCAATTACTTCGTTTATTGGAGGATTTAAAGAATATTCTAGTATTGTTGGTTTATTTAATAATCCTGGTACAACTACTGGTGACTATTCATTATATACAATGGTTTACTACATATATGATAAGTTTAATGATAATAACTTACATTATGCTGCTGCAGCCGCTGTATTATTGTTTGCTTTTATTCTTTTATTTACTGCACTTCAAATGTGGGTATCTAAAAAGAGAGTTTATTATTAATTGGAGGTGTGTTTATGAGTGATGAAAAAGTAATGAGTTTAAATGCAACTCCAACATTTGTTCAAGAGGATAATAAAGCAATATATGATAGATATATTGACTTTACTGTTCCTGGATCTTTAGCAAATAATGTTAGCATAACAATAAAAGAGGGAAGAAAGACAGTTAAATCCTTACAAAGAACTGAATCTATAATGAAAGTTGTCTCTACAGTTTTAGTTTATATTATTATTGTAGCTTTAGCTTTAATTGTAGTTTTCCCATTTTATTGGATGATTATTACTAGTTTTAAGTCTAACGAAGAGATTAGAGCAAATTCTCAAACATTTTTCCCTACAGTTGTAATGTGGGAAAACTATATTGAAGTTTTTAGAACGTTTGACTTTGTAACTTACATGACTAATACGATTGTTGTTGCAATTTTCTCGACGCTTGGAACTTTAATTACAACGATTTTTGCTGCTTTTGCTTTTGCAAGACTTGATTTTGCTGGTAAAAATGCTTTGTTCTTCTTATTCTTGGCGACGATGATGATACCAGGTGAGATGATGGTTATTTCTAACTATGTTACTGTTGCTGCGTTTGGTTGGATTGGTTTAGAGGCAAATTTACTTGATTCATATTTAGCAAATATTATTCCTTTCTGGGTTAGTGTTTTCTATATTTATTTATTGCGTCAAAACTTTAAACAAATTCCAAACGAATTATATTTAGCAAGTAAAGTTGATGGAAAGTCTGACTGGAACTTCTTATGGAAGGTTATGGTTCCACTTGCTTCACCAACTTTAATTTCTATAAGTATTCTTAAGTTTATGGGTGCTTGGAACTCATATAACTGGCCAAGACTTGTTGCTAATAAAGAAGAGTTTAGACTTATCTCTAACGGTTTAAGAGGTGCATCCTTTACCGATTTAGAAGGTAATATTTTATATGGCTATCAAATGGCCGCTACTGTTATTGTAACCGTACCACTTTTCTTCTTATTTGTATTTTTCAGAAAATACATCATGAAAGGTGTTGGAAGAGCTGGTATTAAAGGTTAATTTAGGTTATTAATTAAACAAACGTAGAGTTGTTTAGTTTTTAATAAAAAATTTCGGAGGTAAAAAAATGAAATTTAAAAGACTTGCTACTCTAGCAATAATTCCATTATTGCTCGGTACATTAGCTTCTTGTGGAGATCCTTCTACAACAGCAACAACAGAAGACACTACAAAAACTGATCAAACAACAAAAGATGATACATCAGTTGTAACAACAGAATCTTTTATTGACACTCCAACAGAAATTACAATTTGGACAACAATGGGTCAAGATAAGCAACCTTGGTTAGAACAAATGATAACTGAGTTTAAAAAAATTGAACCTAATGTTACTATTAACCATGAAGTTCAATCTGGTAATTATGAAGCTTTAAAAACTTTAATTACAAATGGTTTAGCTGGAAATAACTATCCAAATATGACATATTGTTATCCAGATCACGTTGCTAGTTATTTTTCAAGTAAAAAAGTCGTTAATTTAACTCCATATGTTGAAAACGAACAATACGGACTTACTGATGAAGATTTAAGTGATATCTACGCAGGTTACTGGGAAGAGGGCAAAAATTATAATGGACCTGAAAGTGGAGCTATTTATTCTCTTCCATTTGCTAAGTCTAGTGAATTAATGTATTACAATGCAGATAAATTACTTAATCAAACAATTCCTGGTGTTAATGATGGTAGAGCATTAACTGAAGCTTACTTTAATAATTTAACTTGGGATGAATTCTTTGATGTATTTTGTCCTGCATTAGTTAGCTATAATGAAACACTTCCAGAAAATGAAAAATTATTTAACTACAAAGATTCAAAATTTGGTATTCTTGGATATGATAGTGCAGCTAACTTATTTATTACTTTATTAAAACAATATGATATTCCTTATACTGAAGCTGGAACAAATGTTAATACTGGTGAAATTTTATGGAATAATGATGAAGCAAAAGCTTTAACAAAGAAATTTGCTGAATATGCTGAAAAGAAATATATTGTTGTTCCACAAGCAGTCGATGAAGATTACACTTCAAACTTATTTGTAGCTCAAAACTGTTTATTCACAGTTTCTTCAACTGCAGGTATTTCACACATCGCTGGACAAGGTGTCAACATTGGTTGTGCTGTTATTCCTCAAGCTGATTTATCAAATAAAGCAGTTATTTCTCAAGGACCTTCCTTCTGTGTATTAAATAGAGGAAACGAAAACGAGAATTTAGCATGCTGGTTATTCTACAAATACATTACAAGTTCAAAAAACAATATTACTTGGTCAATGGGTAGTGGATATTTCCCAATTAGAGATAGTTCTTATAATTCAAGAGAATTCCAATCTTATTATCACTTAGATGATTTAGGATATTTCACCGATAAATCTGCTCTTGATTATGGACAAGCTATTACTTATAGTAAGAGTGAAGAAATCGGTTCTTATGCATACACATCTCCAGTATTTAGAAATTCAAGTGCTTCAAGAAATGCTGTTGATGGATTAATGGTTCAAATCTTAACTGATGGTAGAAATAGTGGCGCTGCTGCTGTTGATTACGATACTTTATTTACCGAAGCATATAATAATGCTATTAACGGTTAGTTAAGTTTGATAAAATTTAATTTATAGTTAATACTAAAACTCCAATTCGCGTTGGAGTTTTAGTAATATTTAAAGGAGTAAAATTATGAAGAAATTTAGCAAACTTTTATTGGGACTTGTAAGTTGTCTATCTCTTGCTTCTTGTGGAAAGCCAACAGATAGTGGTACTACTAGTGTTGGTGGAACTCAAGGCAAGATAAATGTTTATTTTTGGACAACCACTGGTGCTCAATTAGAAGAACAAATCGAATCATATGCAACTCAATTTGAAAATTATATCAAACAATATGAGAGTGTTGATGTTGATATTATTATTCAAAATCAAGGTGGATATGATGAGATTAAAAGTCAAATAACAACTGGACTTGGTAGCAATAATATTCCTACTATTGCAGTTGCTTATCCAGATCATGTTGCATCTTATCTAGCTGATAAGCCTGGTAGTGTTGTTAATTTGGCAGATTACATTAATTCAGATACTCTTGGTTTTAAAAAAGATCCAATTACTGAATTAAATGATACATATGATGAAACAGATTTTATTCAAAAGTATTATGAAGAAGGAACAATTTATCAAGAAGAGGGAGTTTATTCTCTTCCTTTCTTAAAATCTAGTGAAGTCATGATTGTTAACTCAGATGCAGTTGAGGGAAGAACATTTGGAAGTGAAGTTAATAATGGTAGAGAAGTAACCTCTACTTATCTTTCTAAAATGACTTGGGATGATTTAATGGCACTTTGTAAATATGTTGTCGAAAATAAAGATGAATTCCCAAATGTTAAATGGCCACTTTATATTGATAGTGACAGTAACTTCTTTATTACTCAAGCTATGCAAAGAGGATTACCATATTTAGGAAATGGTGATACTGCTGAAGAAAAACTTTTATTTAATAATAAAGACACTAAAGCAATGGTTCAAGAGTTTTATGATTTATTTGATCAAGGTTATTTCATGACAAAAGGAAATAATAATAGTGAATATGGTAGTAATTACTTTACAAAAGAAGAAACTTTGATCACTATTGGTTCTAGTGGTGGTGCTGGATACAATGATTTAGTTAACTCCGTTAATGGAGTTGGTGTTTATAAGGTTCCAGCAGCAAATGATAATCCTGTTTATGTTTCACAAGGATTAACTTTATGTATGTTCCATAATCCTGCAAATGCAGATGATAATTTAAGAATTGAATATGGTTGGAGATTTTTAAAATATATCTTATCACCAAATGCAAATACAATTTTATCTTTTGCATCTCAAGGTTATGTTCCAGTAAGAACAAGTGCAGTTACTTCTCCTTCTTATCAAGCATATATTAATCCAGAATATGAAGATGATGAAACATTACTTACAAAAACTAGTAGAGTAGTTATTAATGATATTAATGGTGCTTATTATAACTTACCATTATTTAAAGGAAGCGATGCAGCTAGAACTCAAGTTGAAGGTATTGTTTCTTCATTTGTTAGAATTCAAAGTGGAGGTTTAACTCTTGATGATGCCTTCCAAAACGCTTATGAAGCTGCGGTTTCTTCTTTATAAGGAGGGTTTATATGAAAAAAATTAAATTTGCCTCAATTTTTCTAGCTTTATTTTTAAGTTTAGGAACTTTAGTTAGTTGTCATGATACTCCATCTAATACTACAAGCCAAGATGAGCAAAATACATCACAAACTAGTGAATTACCAGAGTTTTTTGACTATGTTCATGAAGATGAAAGAGCAAGATTACAACTTGATTATAAAGGTAGAGGATTTTTTGAAGAAGGTATTGCTGAAGTCGAATTAAAGACTTGTATTGATGGTGATACCGCTCACTTTGTTTCAAAAGTTGGAGATAACTCAACAATTAAAGTTAGATTTTATGGTATTGATACACCTGAATCAACTGGCCAATTTGAAGATTGGGGGTTCCCTGCAAAGTATTTTACTCAAGAAAAACTTGAAAATGCTGCTGCAAACGGAACCATCGTTGTTTCAACTCCATTAGTTGATTACGGCGAACCTGAAAAAGATTCAACTGGTTCAAGATATGTTGGTGTCGTATGGATTAATGAAACTGTTAAAAATGCACCAATGGATCAATTATATTGTTTAAATTTATGGATCGTTCAAGAAGGATATAGTGCTTCTAAGAGTGTTGATAAAGTTCCTTATTTAGTTGATGTTTTCTTAGAGGCTAATACACAAGCTAGATTATATGAATTACATATTTATAGCGATGATATTGATCCTTATATGCCGACTGGTGATTATCAAACTGCTAGTATTAAGGCAATCATGGATGAACAAAAAGAATTAATGAAGAATGGTGGAGATTATGAAGATCATTCTTATTACATGGCTAATGTCTCTGTAACTGGTACAGTAGTTGCATTTGCTGAACACATTGTTTATTTACAAGAATATGTAAATGATGATGAAACCGGAACTGAAGAATGGGCTACTATTCCAATTTTTGTTGGTATGGCAGCTGTTCCACCTAAATTTACAACAATTAATACATACTTAAATGTTTTAGGTACAGTTGGTATTAGTGATGATCATGGTTTACAAATTTCTGACGTTCAAATGCATCCAATTCCATATGGTGATCATGAAACAACCGTTTTACAAGGACCAAATGAAATTGTTGGTACAGAATTTGAAGCTCATATCTTTGATGTTAAATCAACTGATTTAGATCACTCAACTGATAAATATCTTGATTACTTATATCAAAAAGTTAGAATTACCGATGATTTATTAGTTACTGGTGGTTATAACGCTGATGATGCTGGTTATACTTTATATGTTACTGAAAGAAATGCTAATTATAGCTTTAATATTTCAGTTCCATGGTACTTTAAACCAGATCCAGTAAATAATCCATCATATTCTGTAACTGATTATAGCTATTTTGTTGGAAAACATATTAGCGTACAAGGAGTTTATTCATATTATATTTATAATGGTTCAACTCATTATTTAGTTATTCCAGGATTAAATAGTGATATTGTTGTAGTAGACTAATAATGAAAAATATTAAATTTTTGCTGATGTTTTTGCCTCTACTTCTCACTTCGTGTGGTGGTAGGGGCGAAAGCTCAACTACAAGCGATGATTTAAGCAATAATAGTGTTACAAGTGGTTCAAATATTGATAATACTACAAGTCAAATTGAAGAAGTAGAAAATCAAATTTTTATATCTGAGTTTTTCTCTATTCGAGAACTATCTAGTGAAGCTTGTGTTGAAATTTCAAATACTAGTGGAAAAACAATTGATTTAAACAATTATGTTTTTAATGTTTTTTGGAATGGTCAAAATACTGTTAGTTTAAATCTTTCTGGAGAATTAGAAAATAATGATTCTATAATTATTAAAAATAATTCTTTTGATGAGCTTGAAGATTATGATTATGTATTAGATGGTGACTATTTATATAGAAATAGATATTTAGAAATATATAACATAAGTGATGAACAAGTCGTTGATGTTTATGGAATGAAAGATTATAATTACAACTATTTTACAAGGGGAAATCCAATTAGAAGAGAAACAAAGTTATTTTCTTGCAATGTTTTTGATGTAAATAATTATTATTGTATTACTTATGATAATTATAATTATTTAAGAAATTTAAATACTCCAATTATAGAAAGTGATTTTGAAAAAGGTCCAACTTTATCATCAGTTTATCAAGAATATCCTTTTGCAGAAGACGGTGTTGCTCTTGGCGGATTTTTTGAGACATATTATACAAGTTTAGGCGATGGAGATACTACTTTTTTCTATTATCCTGAGGAAAGTGGAGCGGATGAACTTGGATCTTGTAGTACTAGATATTTATTTATTAATACGCCTGAAATTGATCATGGGCCAAGTAGTAGTATAGTAGAAGAACCATGGGGACAAGCTGCTAAAAAGTATAATAATGATATTTTAAGAAATGCCAAACATATTATTATTCAATCAGCAAGACATAGTGCCTTGCATGAAACTTATGGAAGATATTTGGGATGTGTTTGGTATACTAATGAAGAAAATCCAACTTTGGATGATTATATTTTGTTAAATTATCAAATTGCTTATAATGGATATAGCGAACAAGCAAATAGCGGTTCATATAATGAAATGATTTCAAATGATATGTATTATTCATATTACTTTGAAGTTGCATTTAATAGAGCCAGAGATTTAGGATTAAAAGTCTTTGGAGAGATTGATCCTGATTTTGATTATTAGTAATTTTATTACTAATATTTTTTTGTTATAATATAAAAGTAAGAGGAGAGTTCTATGTTTTGTACTAATTGTGGCAAGGAAATCAAAGAACGTGAAGTAAAAAAAGAGAAACAAAAGGTTGTAAAAGACTCTAATTTCGACTCAAATAAACAAGTTGAGATAGTCTTTAAATGTCCTACTTGTGGAGAGCTCATTCATAGCAATTTAAGCAAAGAGGAAATGAAGTCACTAAATCAAGTAGCACATAGTAAGATTCATAAAGCTAGATATGACGTTAATGCCGGTTTATGTGGATTAGTCATTGGTTTGATTCTTATTGTGATTGGTCTTTTATTCTTTGTTTTATGCTTTGATATCAATAATAATAGACAATTAGATGTTAATAGAACTGAATTTTACGTATTTTGTGTTTTATTTAGTGTAGGTGTAGTATTACTAACTTATGGAGTTATAAGATTTATCATTGGTCTTAAAGATAAACGTACTTATACTTCTCTTGTTAGACATCTACAAAACGAAACTTTTGTTCAATAATTTTTAAATTTTTATATAATGGAGGGTATTAATGAAAAAGAGTTTTTTAGGCTGTTTGGCTACTGCAGCTTTGGTTTTACCATTGGTTGCAAGTTGTGGTGATAGTAAAATTGAAGTTCATTATTGGTATAGAGAAAACAACGAAACAAGAACTGTTTTAGAATATTTTGAAAGAGGCTTTGAAGAACTTCATGAAAATGTTGATGTTATTTTAGAACCACAACAAGGAAATTATAATGAAATGGCACAACTTGTTGTTCAAGGCGCAAGTGCTAGAAATTATCCTAATATTATTCAAGCTTATCCAGATAATGTTGCTACTTTCTTATCAACAAGAAATGATTTAGTTGTTAATTTAGATGAATATATTAATGATCCAGAAATTGGTTTATCTGCAGAAGATAAAGAAGATTTAATCGGATTTGATCAAGGTAGCAATTATGCAGTAGAAGGTACATATAGTGTTCCTTATTATAGTTCTACTGAAGTTATGTATTATAACAGAAGTGCTCTTATTGGACAGATACTTCCTGGTGTTAATGGTGGTCATGCTATTGATGATAATTATATTAATCATTTAACATGGGAAGAAATGTTTGAAGTCTTAGGACCTGCAATTTTTGCTCATGATGAAAATCTTGAAGAAAGTGAAAAGATTTTAAAAACAAATGGTCAAAATTCAAATGGATATTATGCATTACTTGATTATCAAAGTGATGATAATATGTACATTACTTTATCAAAGCAATATGATATTCCATATTCTGATATTGTAAATGGTGTTGGAACAAGTTTATTTAATAATGATGAAGCTAAAGCATTAATTAAACAATATAGTGAATATGCTCAAGATCATTTAATTATTTCTCAAGGTGTTACTGGTGATGATTTCTATGGTACTACCTTATTAGAAGATGAAACTGCTTTATTTATTATTGATTCAACTGCTGGTGCAAGTTGGGTTACATCAAATAAAGGTATTCAATATGATGTTGCTCCAATTCCAACTGCTGAAGATGGTGGAAAATATGTTATGAGCCAAGGCGCTAATCTTTGTTTATTAAATAGAGATAGCGAAAGTAATAGAATGGCATGGGAATTCTATACTTATATGGCAAATAAAGAAAATGCTTTATATTGGGCTTTAAATACTTCATATATTCCATTTAGAAATTCAACATATGAAGAACAAGCATATATTGATGCTACTTCATTTAATGGTGAAATGGATCCATCAAGCAGCGCTTATGTTTCATCAAGAGTTATTGATGCTTTAGAGATTTATAGCTCTGATTATGAATACTTTATTGCTACTCCATATGATGGAAGTTCTAATTTAAGAGAAGCTGTTGCTGGATTAATGGCAGAAGCTTTAAATTATTCAAGTGGAACCCCAAGTGATGATGTAGTCAATGGCTGGTTTACTGAAGCTGAAACCGCAGCTAATAACTAATATTGATTACTTTAATTAAATGATATAAAATATAAGGACTTGTTAATTCAAGTCCTTATTTATCCGCCCTTAGCTCAGTTGGTAGAGCAACTGACTCTTAATCAGTGGGTCTAGAGTTCGAGTCTCTAAGGGCGGACCATGTAAAATGTTACGACACAGTGTGTCGTTTTTTATTTGAATATAATGAATAACAAATTAAAAGCAGAAAAAAATCTCAAATTAAAAAAATACATCATTGAATATTTTCGAGCAATTATTATCGGTATTATTATTGGATTAATTGTCGGATGTTTTCAGTTATGTGTTTCTTTAATTAGTGATTTTTCTCTATCTTTATATACAAGTAGTGATCCATATATTATGGTTTTATTAATTGTTTTATTAATTATATTTTCAACTTTAAATTTTAATATTTTAAAGTATTTTCCAAGTATTGATGGTTCAGGTATTCCACTTTTAGAGCAAGGTATAAGAAAAGAAGAAAAAATTAGATGGAAATTAGATATACCTTTACTTATATTAAATTCTTTTGTTGCGATATTTTGTGGTTTTCCTCTTGGAAGTGAAGGACCTTCTGTTGTTTTAGGAGGCGAAATTGCTCAAGGCGTGGATGACATAAGTAAAAAAGAAGATACATCTGAAGATGTTGCAATTGCTAGTGGAGCTGGTTTTGGTTGTGCATTTTTATCGCCTTTAGCAGGTCTAGTTTATGGTTTTGAAGAATCACTACATGGATTTAAATTTTCTTTATTATTTAAGGCAATTATTGTAAGTTTTGTATCATTTTTTGTTACCTTTTTAATTAATAAAAATCATTTGTTATCATTAAATAATGTCTCTTATTTAAAAGATGAAAGTATTTCAATTATATTAATTATTGGATTTCTTTGTATTTCTTTTGGATTACTATTTAAAAAATTAATAATCTTATTAAAAGATTTGTTTGAAAAATATCAAGATATTAATATAGTTAAATGGAGAGGATATATACTCTTTATTGGAGTTTTTATTTTAAATTTATTTCTTAATTCATATATGGGAAGCGGATTAAATATAATAAAAGGTTTAACATCTTTTAACTCAATACTTCTTGTGATTGGACTTATAGTTTTTAGAATTTTTATTACTTCATTATCCGGAGCTGGTAAAGTTACTGGTGGACTTGTGATTCCAATTATGTGTATTGGAGGTTTAATAGCAAGATTTAGTATTCTTATATTAAATGAAGTGTTTTATATTCCATTAGAAAGTTATGAATTTATTTATCTATCTGGTATTTGTATATTTTTTACATGTCTAACCAAAGCTCCTTTAACTGCAATAGTGCTATTTTTCTCAACTTTAGTATATTCATCACATAGTTTTAATGTTTTTAATGCGTCTTCATTAATGAGTGTTATAGTAATTGTTATTTGCTTTTTAGTAGTAAATATTTTAAATGAAGATGACTTATACGATGACTTTATTAGTATAAAGAAAAAAAGAAATTCAAATTTTAATTTAATTAATAAATAATTAATTTAGTAAAATTAAATAAAAAAATACGATTTTTTTATTGTGTTATAATAATTATATGAAAAACAAAAAAATTAAATTAATATTTGCCTTATTGCCTGCACTTGGTTTATTTTCTTGTGGAGAAGATATTAGTAAAAAAGAGTATAAATTAGAGATTTACGACTACTTTGAACAAGTAGTTGAAATGCCTGAGAAGGAGTATTATAAAGCAAATGAAGTTGTTGAGATTACTTTAAAAAAGCATGATGATGTAAGATGCGGAGGAATTGTTAACAACGAAATAGATTTAGAACTTTTTGATTCTAATGAATTAGGCAATATTTATACTTTTTCAATGCCAAGCAAAGACTCTATTTTAAAAGTTACATATGATGGATATTTTTATGAGCCATGTGAAATAGGAGAACATCAATTTGATGATGGTAGAAAAGTTAGTGAGTATTCAAATACGCTTGTTTATACTTGCCAAGTTTGTGGATATCAAACTAACGATTATAAAGAAGTTACTAATTCGTATAAATTCGATATTGTTTTAGAAAAAAGCGATATATATGATACATCATACTCATATGTTGAAGGAGATGATTTTGAACTAGAATATGGTTATCGATATTCTTTAAAAATTTATTTTTCTTTGGCAGATTTTAAAGAAAATATTAACGAACAAATTTTTATTGATACAAGTTCAAATTTAATTGTCGAATTTAGTCATTGTTCTACTTATTCTAAATATGCACATTATTATTTATATGTAAAAGATACTGGTGAATCTTATATTAACGTAATATGTCCAAAAGGTACTTATAAATTTAATTTAAATATCAACGAATTTGATTTAGAAAACAGTGGATATAAAACTCCTACAACTAAAGAAGAAGCTTTAGAATGTAAAGAGTTTAGAGACATTCTTGAAAATATTTCATATTATAATTTTGATAGCGAATTATATGAAGGTTTTGATAATCGTTGGTCAGATAGTATTGATCTTCCAATATATACTGATAATGATTATGGTGAATATGTTTATAATTTAGATTACTTAAAATATTTACCTGATTCTGTTTACTATCCAAGTCATTTTAGTATGATTAATGAAAATCCTATTTCAAGTCGTAGTTTTTCTATTTATGTTGGTGATAGAGATGAATATTTAAAAGAAGATGGTCAAAAAGCTTTTCCATATTATGATGTAAGTTATTCTGTTATTGATCCAGGATGTACGCATCCTGTTAATCCTATTAGTTATATGAGTTTTGAATGTTATAACAAAGATTATCTTTCTTCATATAATTCGTTAGATAATTTATATTATGGACCAATTTCCATTTTAAATAAGTATAAAGAGTACTTTTATTTATTTAATCTTGATAACTTAGATGTATATATAATTTTGAAATCTAATGAATATTTTGCTATTTTTGAAGATGATAATTATTACTATAAGATTAGCGTTTCAATCTCATAAAATTTTTTTCTTTAATTATAATATTTTCTTTAACTAAATTAGCAATTATTCTTGATAAATTTTCTCTTGATGTAGAAAGAAGTTTTGATAAAGAAGTAATATTTGTATAATAAATTGATCCATTATTTTGTTGTATATAATAAAGTATTCTATTTCTTATGTTTGGTATTTTTAAACATTTAATTAAAGTTTTTTCATTTCTTATAATATTTGAACAATATGTAAGATATTCCTCTAAAAATACTTTAGAACTGCAAAGTATTTGAAGAAATTCATCTTTTCTTAAATATAGTAATTCACATGCGGTTTTACATATAATATTACCTTTTAAGATTTTTTCATTAGAAAAAATTAAATTATTTCCAATAAAATCATTAGTTTTGAAATAATTAAAAATTAGTGGATTATCAAATTGATTGGTTTCTGCAACTAAATTACCTTTTAATACAAATATTATCAAAGGAAAGAAGTCGTTTTCGTACAAAACTACGGAATTTTTACTAAATTTTTTAACAGAGTAAAGTTTTTTGTTCTTTGCCAGATAAATACACAGTTTGTTCATAATTCTGTGATAATTATCACATAATTTATTTCAAATTTCTATTATAATATACTGGCGAGGGTAAAATTATGAAAAAATTTAGTTTATTTATATTGTTATTCACATTATTAACTTCTTGTGGGCAAAGCAATCTTACAAGCAGTTTGGATAATGACATAAGTGTTTTAGCTCCATCTGGAACTCCAGCATTGGCTTTAGCAAATTACATTTCTGATCACCAAAATGATGTAACAATTGGAGGAGCTGATTTATTAGCACCTGCTTTTTTAAGTAATTCATATGATGTAATTATTGCTCCTTTAACAGTTGGAGTAACTACATATAATAAGGGTTCAACTTATAAGTATTATCGTAGTTTAGTTTGGGGAAACTTTTATATAGTTAGCAAAACAATTAGTGATATATCTGAATTAAGTAATGGCGAAATCTTAGCATTTCAAAAAGGAAATACTCCGGATGTAATTTTGCAAACTATTTTAAAATCAAATGGAATAGATAATGTTGATATTACTTATGCTAGTGATGTAGCTTCAGCTGTTGCTAGTTTTGTTTCCGGCGGTTCTGATACTATTATTATTGCAGAACCTCAATTAAGTAATCTAAAGAAACAAAATATTGATTTTAATTTAATTGATTTGCAAGAGGAATATCAAAAAGTAACAGACAAATCTTCTTATCCACAAGCAGCAATTTTTGTTAAAAATGAATTAGTCAATAGTGGTAATTTACAATTTTTAGATGAAATGAAAAACGATATAAACTCATGTAATTTAGATACGAGTTTAACAGCACAAAATGCTATTAATTATATTGATACATTTTCTAATATGAGTGAAGATGTTTTAAAAAGTGCTATTCTTGGCTCTAATATAAGAGTAGAAGAAGATATTAATGTAGACAAAGAAGCAATAGACTTTTATTTAACTCAATTAGAAAATTTAGATCTTAATACATATGGAGAAAAACCACAAGAAGATTTCTACATTAGCTAATTATTCATTTTTAGTAAGTGGAATATTAGTAATACTTTTAATATATTTTTTGATTTCATATTTTGGAAATGAGTTTGTTTTTCCTAGCATTTCTTCAATTTTTTTAGAATTTGGAAAATTCTTTTATTCATATAAAGAAGCAACATATTTATTGTTTTCTTTTCTTAGAGTGATTTTATCAGTAATTATTTCTTTTGTAATATCACTATTTTTAACTTTTTTATTTGTATTATACAAACCTTTGTTAAATTTTTTTAAACCTATTCTATATATATTTAAAGTTGCTCCTTTAGCAGCAATTACAATGTTTTTGTTTATAAGTGCTCCAACTTATTTGGTTCCATTTATTGTTTCATCAATGATTTTAATTCCTTTATTTTTGGAAGCTAATATAACATCCATATCTAATATTAATAAAGATATATTAGATGATTTAGCACTACTTGAAGTAAACGTTTTTATTAAATTTTTTAAAGTATTTTTACCAATGATTTTTCCTTACATAATTATGAGCTTGTTACAAGGATTTGGATTATGTTTTAAAATTGTTGTAATGAGCGAATATTTAATTTTGCAAGATAATTCATTAGGTATTTTAATTTCAACGTATAAAGATAGTTTAAATACAGCGGGATTACTTGCTTGTATTTTAATTATAGTATTTTATGTAGTTGTTATTGATCTTGTAATTTATTTGGCAAAAAAATTATTTAATAAAAAAATTGTATAATTTGTTATAATAATATTCAGGTAACAAATTATGGAAAGCAAAGATTTAGTCGATTTATATACCTACGAAGTATTATCTCAACAGCTTGATCAATATGGTTATTTAAAACCAGAAGGTGTTTTAGATTTATTTAATCAAGCTGCTGTAAGACAAGCAAGTGAGCATGATTTAGGATTTGAAATTTTAATAAAAGAAAATTTAATTTGGATAATGTTAAGACAAAAAGTTGAATTAGTTAATAATGTATACACTCCAAAAGTAATTAAATTAAAAACTTGGCCATTAAAACCAAATAAGTTTGAATATTTTAGAGATTTTTCTCTTTATGATGAAAATGATGCATTACTTTATAAGGGAAGTAGTGTTTGGTGCTTATTTAATTTGAATACTAATTTCATGGAATTAAAAAATAAGAAATATTTTGCCGGAAATTTTATCGCTGAAGCGCCACAAATTAATATTAAAAAGTTGTCCTTTGTATATGATGAAAGTTTTGAAAAAGTAATAACTTTTACGATTTTAAAATCTTATTTAGATAAAAATAGACATACTAATAATGCTCGTTATATTCAAATGGTTTATGATAGCAGCAAATTTGATTATTTTAATGATTTTCAAATTGAATATATTAAACAAACTTTTCTGGAGCAAAAAATTGATATTTTTAGAAAAGATATTTCTGCAAATTGTGAATATTTTGTCGGTAAAGCCGATAATAATATAATTTTTAAAGCATGTGTTAATGGTGTTATAAATGAAAACAAGTAATTTAAAAAAGTATTTAAAATTTTTGCAAAATAGTAAGCAAAAAAATGTTTCTTTATTGCTCTTATCAAGAGGGGTAAATATAAAAGAGGACATTATTTTGGATGAGTTATCATACTTTAATCCAATTTTAAGAATGATTTCAGATGACTTTAATTTTAAGACTCTTGTTGATGACATTGAAAAATATTTGAAAAAAATTGAATCTGAGAATCAAACAAAAAAGAAAAAAGTTTCAAAAAGAGTTAAAGTTGCTAAAGATTTAGATGTTTTATCTTATATTTATTCTTTGATGATTCTTGATAATGGGTTTGTTGATAGATCATACAAATTTTCTGATCAAGATCTAAAAAAATTAAGATTACTTGTAAATAAAGAAATTAAAAAGAGGAAGGAAAATAAATGAGTATTAAAAAATGTATTATAACTGCGGCTGGTCTTGGAACTAGATTTTTACCATTTACAAAGTCTATTGCAAAAGAAATGCTTCCTATTATTGATAGACCAAATATTGAATATTTAATTAGAGAAGCTAAAAACAGTGGAATTGAAG
>JADIMN010000013.1 GCA_017694735.1 Candidatus Alectryobacillus merdavium | reverse complement strand
CACTTATATTGTCCTTTTTGACAAAATTAAAAATTAATTAAAATATGAAAAATTTCTATTTTATTCACTATATTCTAATCAATAAATTTTAATAATGTATTAATCGTTTTTCTCCTCGAGTGTAAGATTATCAACATTATTTAAAACGCCTTTTTCTAAATCATATAAATTAAAAGTCGTTTTTAATTCTTCGAATGTTTCTTCTAAATTATGTTTTGCGCTATACCAACCTTTTCCATCCGTGAGCCAAATAAAAGTAAAATTGCCAATATCTTTAGATTCAATTGCTAAATTTTTATAGCTTCTAGCGGTTTCGTTTAATTTTGAACCTCCGCTACTATAATAGTTACACTCTACTCCATAAATTTTATCATTATTGACAAAAACAAAATCAAATCTTTTTTCTGTCTTTCCTTTATTGCTAATTTTAGAAAGATCTATATTAAATCTTTTTTCGACTTCGCTTTTATACATCTCCTTAAAGTATGTTTTGTTTTTAATATAACCAGCTAGTTGTAAATAAGATTCAACAATGTTTTCCATAGCATCACCAGATCTATTCTTTCTTGCATTGCTATCTAAACCAACCTCAACACCTGTAACATAGTCAATTAAATTATTAATAATGTGATTAGAAAGCAAATCAAATAAACCAGTTTTTTCCATAAATAACGTATATTCTTTTATAGAATAATTTGCTTTCTCAAAATTAAAATTATAATTTTTTTCACTAGATTTAATCTTTATTTGTTTTTCTCTAACTGCTATTAAAATTGGAAGAGCTTTTATAACTTCAGGATATTTTTTAAGAAGTTTTATAAAATCTTTTTTTATATTTTTTGAACCAACTAAAGAATTTAAAATATTTAATTCAATTTTAATAGAATCACATTTTTATATACTTTTTTAAAATCTGTAAAATAATCCCAACTTGCAATATTATCTTGCATAGTTTTTAAAAAGTCTTCAAATTTTCTCATGCAAATCCTCCTTCATTTTCAATCTCTGATATTCGTTTTTTTGAAATATTTAAGTATTCTTGTTCTTTTTCAATACCAATAAATTTCCTCTTTAGTCTTAAAGAACAAACTCCTGTAGTTCCACTTCCACAAAAAGGATCTAAAATTAAATCATTTTCTTTAGTAGAAGCCAAAATTATTCTTTCAAGTAAAGCTTCTGGTTTTTGTGTTGGATGATGACCGTATTTCTTTTCGCTTTTTTTAGGAAGATTTATAAGCCATACATCTTTCATTTGTTTTCCACTATTTATTTCTTTCATAAGAGAGTAATTAAAAGTGTGATGTCCTTTTTTAATTGGTGTAATTTGTTTTCTAGCCCATAAAATTGTTTCACTTGAATTTGTAAAACATCTACAAGCTAGATTTGGTGTAGGGTTTGGTTTTTGCCACGTTATATTATTAATTATTGAAAAACCTTCAAGTTCGAGCGATACTCCAATTGAATAAATATTATGAAAAGTACCACTAATCCAAATGCTACCATCATCTTTTAATATTCTTCGACATTCTCTTATCCATTTTCTATTATATTTAATCTTTTCCTCTATATTTAAAAAGCTATCCCAAGTTCCTTTATTTACGGATACTTGTTTACCACTATGACAACTTATACCTCCACTTGATAAAAAATATGGAGGATCAGCAAAAATCATATCGATGGATTTATCATTAAATTTTTTTAGTAATTTAAAACAATCTCCATCATATAAAATTGAATTTTCAGTTTGAAAATAAATATTTCTCTTATTCATAAATATTAGTAATTTGTTATTATTACTTCTTCTACACCTCCTCTTCCTTTTGAATCAGAGTTTATAGCTCTTTTAGCATTAACAACATAAATATTAAAGTCTTTATAAAGTTCTCTTATAAAAGAAGTATTATGATTGCTTAACATTAAATAAACACCTTTAGAATTTAATTTTTTGTAAAGATTTGCAAGTCTTTTTTGTTCATTTCTATCAAAATTATCTTTTGAATACGCAGTAAAAGATTCTTTTCCATCAAAACTATCATAAGGTGGATCAAAGTAAACAAAGTCTCCCTTTTTTGCTGTTTCAACAGCTTTTTCATAATCCGTATTTAAAATTGTTATGTCATTATTACACAAAAAGTCATGCAAAGCATCAATATTTACTTCATCAAAAGTTTTAACTTTTAATTTCTTTCCAGATGGAACATTAAAATATCCTTTTGAATTAACTCTATATAATCCATTAAAACAAGACTTATTCAAATATATCATTCTTGCTGCTCTTTCATAAACAGGCAAATCTAAAAAATTAGGTTCTCTATCTAATTCCCTGATTTGATAATAAAAACTCTCAGAATGATTCTTCTCATACTCTAATAATTCATTTTTTAGTCTTTTAAAATTTTCATTATCTTGAATACATTTATAAGCAATCATTAATTCACTATTAAAATCATTAATTGTTGCTTTACTTGGTGAAATATTAAAGAAAAAAGAACCACCTCCAACAAAAGGTTCGAAATAATTGTTAAACTTAACAGGCATATGAGAATGTAATTTATCAAGTAATTGGGTTTTACCTCCGGCCCATTTAACAAAAGGATGCAATTCTAGGTCTTTTGTAAAAAGTTCATGATAGTCTATCTCTAAGGCATTAGCTAATTTTTCAATAGTTTCTAAAGTTGGGTTACTTTTTCCTTGTTCAATTTTAGAAATTTGTGGTCTATCTATTCCAGTTGCAAAAGCGAGTTCGTCTTGAGACAACCCTTTTTGTAATCTATTTTCTCTAACTCTATTCCCAAATATTTGTTGAATCATCTTACTGTTTTAATTTTAACATAAATGTATAACAAAGTATACAATTTTTATATAAAAAATAGGAAAATATTTAGGAAATGTATACATTTATAATAATCGTTAAAATTGCATATCTTTATAACTTAAATCTTTATTATTTTTAGTAAAAAAGCAACATTTTATAAATTAGTGTCATTTTATGAAAAGATTTACATTGACTTTATAGTAATACAGATGATACAGTTTAAGTATGAAACAAGCAACCAATTTATACGAACAGATTTATTCTTTCTACAAAAATTTAATTTATAGAGGAGTTATTAGAAAAGATGAATATCTACCTTCTGTAAGAGAGGTTGCTTTAGCTAGAAAAATAAATCCTAACACAGTAGTTAAAGCATATTCTTTATTAATTAATGATGGACTTATAACATCAATAAATAAAAAAGGTTACCTTGTTATATATTCAAATGAAGATAAAAAACAGCAATATTTAAATCAAACAATAAATAAATTAAAACTTGAAGGATATACAAAACAAGAATTAATTGAAACGATATTGGAGGAATATAAAGATGATTGAGATAAATAACGCAACAAAAAAGCTTGGCAAAACAATTGCGATAAATGGCTTATCTTTACATATTGAAAATGGAATATATGGTTTAGTTGGGCAAAATGGAGCTGGTAAGTCTACACTATTTAGATTAATTTCTGATGTATATTCTCTAGATAAAGGTGAAATTCTAATAGATAATCAAATTA
>JADIMN010000128.1 GCA_017694735.1 Candidatus Alectryobacillus merdavium | reverse complement strand
ATGAATAGATAAGAATTATATAAAAACAAAGGAGAAATTATTATGAGTATGGTAAATAAATGTGCAAATAGTGGAGTAATGAGTGCGGGAATACAGACAGTTAGTAGTGCGATAGATGTATGTAATGGTAAAAAAACAGTAGGAGAAGCAGCAGGAGATGTAGCAGTGGCAGGAGCAAAAGGAGCAGCAACGGCAGTGGCAACAGGAGTGATATGTTCAGTAACAGGATTGGCAGTAGCACCAGTAGCGATAGGAGGAATGGTATTAGGAGGACTTTATAAATTATTTAAATAAGCGATTATAAGAAAGGAAGTATGATAAGATGAAAAGTTTGAAAAAAGAAGAAGTGTTTAGATTAATGATAGAAGATATAAAAATAAAAAGGCGGCGAGTTTCTGAAATTGTGGATAGTATAGATTAAAATTTTGGAGGAATAAGTTATGTTTGATGAAGATATTGAAGATGCAATAATTGAATATGTAGTTGATGAAGTATGGGATGCTATTTTTGAAGATTGATAAATGAAGTGAGATTTTATAGAAGTTTAATGAGTTTATATATGAGGAGCGTTAATTATGAAAAACAATAAATACACAGAAGCAACAATTATGGCAAAAGAAGGTTATGAAGCTAAAGTAGGATTAGAAGCATTAAATCGCGCAGGTAGAAATATGCAGTTAAAAGGTCATGTTCATGAAATATTATTTAAAGACCAGTATAATTCAAATCCAATAAACATAATTCAAGGAAAAACAGCCGCACTTACGAAATCCCCAACAGCACAAATGAGAGATGTAGTTATGAAACAGGGAAATAAAGTAATTGGTCATGCTCAGTTAAAGGATACAGTAAGTAAATCAGGTGTAAGAAAAACTATAGAACAAATAAAAGCAGGTCATTACAATAAAACAGCAGTATATGGAACAAAAGAAACAGTAAAGAAAATTGGTAGTTCAGTAACACAGAAAGTAAAATCTACAGGAATTTCATCAAGTACGACAAAGAGAATAGCGGATAAAGCACTTGGCAATGCAGCGACATTAAATACAGTGACATCAGCTGTAAAAAGCGGTGGATCTGTAGGAGCAATAGCAGGAGCAGGTATAGAAGCAGTATCATCAGTAGTGGACGTATTCAATGGTAAAAAATCGGTGGACGAAGCAGTAGGCGATGTAGCAGTAGCGGGAATAAAAGGTGGAATTACAGGAGCAGCAGGAGCAGCGACAAGTACAGTAGCAGCGGGAGTGGCAGGTTCAGCAATAGGTGCAGCAATGACGACAACAGCAGGTGCGGCGGTAGCTTCAACGGCAATAGGTGCAGCAGCAGTAGCAGTAGCTCCAGTGGCAGTAGGTTTTGCAGCAGCTTGTGCAGTATGTAGTTTTATAGGTAGTATTTTTGATGATTGATTGATATGAGGTAAAAAATAAGAAAGAAGGATGATAGTAAAAAGCCCGATAGTATTCAATAGAATATCGGGCTTTCCATATCATAATACATAAGTTGATTTAAGTATTGTTTTATACATATTTTTAATCATATGGTAAAAATTTTTCTAAAAATGCCAAAACAAAAGTTTTGGGATAGATATATATAATGTAAGATAAAAATTCTTGAAATTTTAGATAAAAATTTTGAATAAGATGCCAAAAAGAAGAAAAGTAAATAGATATTATAAGTGTAAAGGATTTGTAGATTAGAATTGAGGAGGAATAAATATGGAATTTAGAAATAGTATAGATGGCGCTTTTGGTAGAGTTAGATATGATTTATATGATAAAAGAAAAGAAATAGAATGTGAAATGATGAGAAAAAATTGGAGAAATAGTGATAATTATTTAGAAATGGGGGTATATTGATGATTAAAATTATTATAGATGTAACTATTGAAGGAATAAAAAAATTTATTAGATAAAATAAGAAAGAGGGTAGTATCTTTATAGATACTACCCGATGGGAATTTATTTTTAGTAAAGATGCCTAAATAAGTATTTTGAAATGGATATATGTAATGTAAGTTTAATAAAGAAAGGTTGATTGTTATATGTGTAAAATGTCTTTTAAAAATAATATTTGTGTTGTAGCCAAACGTTCAATTAAATTAAAAAATAAGCTCGATTTTTATTTACTTATTCCAGGGAGAGGATATGAATATGCGTTTACGAGAAAATACAAACGAATTTGTTATAATGCGTATAAATCACCAGTTATGTTAAATAAGGTTTTGCATGATAGAAGACCGAGTGTAGCATTGATGGATTTGAAAAAGTATTTTAATTATATGATGCCATATCTCGTAGAATATTTAGGATTAGAAAATTTTGTAATAAAAAATGATGTAAAAAAATACCGTTGGGCAGCATAGAGGAGATATTGTGATTTGATTTTTAGAAATATGTAATAATTATAGTTTTTGTTAGGAGGCTTTTTTATGGCAATGGAAAATTTAATTGTAGCAGGTTTGGATTTTGTAAGAAAAGAAGCTCCAATTTTAACAGAAAATGTATTGATTAGAGGGATAGAATGTATAACTATTTTAGCAGGAGTGTCTATAATATGTGATAAATATAGTGAGTTTTCTATAGAAGGAAAGATGGGTGATGATAAATCGGTTATAGCAAAAGGAAAACGGTAATTATAAAGGGAAAACGAGGAATAAAAATGGGGTGAAAAAAGCTCGGCATTTGTTTGGTACAGATGTCGAGCTAATAAAAATAATAAATTATTAATTTATGGATTTAAAATAAATTATCTTTTAAAGAGTTATTGATAAAAATTTTTATAATTAAAAGGATTTAGCGGTATTTGTATTGAAAAAGTAAATATTATAAAAGATAAATTATAAAAATAATGAAATAAAGTATAAAAAATTGAAAAATATTTTATACGCGAATGCTTGTATTTACCGCTCCCATGCCAATTGCTGTCTTTATGCCAATACCAGAAAGATGAGCAAATTCGGCTAATAAAAGAGCAATTTTTTGTGCCATATCATTTTTAGCGACACCTAAGCTATACAGACCAACAAATGCTGGTACACGAACACCTTCTAAAGCGAAAGGACGCATATTTAATTTATAATCAGCAACATATAAGTGTCGTTGCAAATTAGCTAAAACTGTTTTATCGTTTAAGAAATCTGTATTTGAAAGATAATTCCAGCGATTTAAAAGGCTAGACAAAAGAAAATGGATTTCAGGAAATATAATGTATTTACCTTGACTCTTGAAAGCTGTAGATGTAATGAAATTAAAATCTATGATTTTTATTTCTTCTGGATTGTTTGACGAAGAAAAATATTTTTTAGCTAATTTTTCATAAGTATTTTCATAGATTATTTCTTTACTTATAGTCGTAATATTTATTTGTTTATGGCGTAAAAAAACACTGTATGGCAAGTTTAATAGTGGAAGAATGATTTCATCATGGGCTTGCTGATTGAGCGTAGAGATACGCCAAATTAGACAATGTTGTTTTTTACTAAAAAAAATGTATTGACTATAAGGTCTTAAATTTTGTTTATGAAGATATGTTGCGTAATCATGGTCAATTCGTTCCATTAGTACACCTTGCATAATAGAACCTATAGCTTGGTTAAGTTTAATATGAGATGGTAGAGCAAATTTTATTTCTAAAGTTTTTAAACACATAATGGTCACGTCCTATATAATGATATATATTATTATATAGAGAAATTGTATATATAACAAATAAAAGGAGTAAATTTTTATGAGAAAAGTATTTTTATCTACAAGTTTAATATCTAAAATGGATCCTGAAAAACCTACAAAATATATTAGTGATGATTTTGAATTAAATTCAAAAAATTATCAATTTCCTCTTTCATATTTAATAGA
>JADIMN010000127.1 GCA_017694735.1 Candidatus Alectryobacillus merdavium | reverse complement strand
CTTTTAGATATTAGATATAAATTTTATAAAGTGGTGGGTGCTAAGGGAATCGAACCCATGACCTTCTGTACGTCAAACAGATGCTCTCCCAGCTGAGCTAAACACCCAAGCGCTTAATTATTATAAAAAATAAATAAATATTTATCAACAAAAAAGTTTTTTAAATGTCTTTTTTGATATTTTTTGCTGAAATAACTCTAATTAAACATCTTGGAGCTAATTTAGCTGCAAAAATTGTTAATTTGTTGCCAAACCCAGGAATATAAACTTTTTTTCCTTTAATAGAAGCCTTATAACCTTTTTCAGCAACTTTTTGTGCACTCATTGGCTTTATCTTTTTAAATGTGTAATCATTGCCAGCGACTTTAACAAAATTTGATTCAAATGGTCCTGGACATAAAGCTAGTACTTTAACTCTACTTTTTCTAACTTCAAAAGAAATTGACTCACTTAATAATAAAATATAGCTTTTAGTTGCATGATAAGTTGACATATAAGGCCCAGGAATAAAACCTGCAATCGAAGAAACATTTATTATATGTCCTTCATTATTTTCTAACATTCTATTTAAGACAAGTTTATTAAAGAATAAGATGGCATCACAATTTAATCTATTCATATCAATTTGCTTATCTAGATCCATATCTTTAAAATCGCAACGGTCTCCAAAGCCGGCACAATTTATTAAATTATTTACAAAATAATCTTTTTCTTCAAGAAAAGTTTTAAATGATTTTAACTCTTCCGAATTTAAAAGATCAGTTTTGTAAATTTCAACATCGACCGAGCTATTTATTTTATTAAGTTCTTCTTTTACGCAATTTAGTGATTCCAAATTTCTTCCAGGCAACAATAAATTATTGTTTTCTTTACAATAAATTTTAGCAAATTCCTTGCCTAAACCACTGCTTGCGCCAGTTATTAAAGTTATTTTTTTCATAATATAAAATTATTAACTAAAAGAAAACATCCTTAGCTTTATCTTTAATTGTCTTTGATGCTTCAAAAGGAATTCTAGTTGTATATTTGTTTTGATCGGCGATATAAATTTTAGTTGGCCATTCAAAAACTTCTCTATTCCATGCATCAACAGTACTGTTATATAAGTCTCTTGCAGCAGTTATTTCTCTTTGTAGATAGTCATTTTGTTGCATAGCTTTTGCAATAGCATTATGTGCTTCTAAATTTGGATAATTTTCAAAAGCAACATTAATTTTGTTTGCTATATCATCTAATTGAGAACTAACTAAATTTCTTTCAGCATCATTAATTTTAGAACCACTTCTAGCAATAGCAATCTTTGTAAAAGTATCTTTATCAAGTTCGATTGCTTTATCTAATAATTTTACAGTGTTTTGTAAAATAATAACTCTTTGTTCTAAATAATTGTCAATAGTAGACGCATCCTTTTGCATTTTTTGTTCTAATTGTTTAAAGAAACTTCTAACATGATTTAATTTAATGTTATACAAACCAAATGTAATAACACATAAAAAGTGAATTAAAGATTTTGTACCTCTTCGTGCGACTACATTAATTTGTTTATGAATAACATTAATATCTCTTCCTTCTTCATTAACTGGTCCAGTTAATTCATCTAATTCATTAGCCATATTTAATCCTCCTTTTCATAAATGAAATATTTATCTAAGCTTTTGTCTATTTCTTCGTTAAAATCTTCTTCTTTATCTATTATAAACGCTAACATTCCTCTTTCATAGACATAATTTTTGAAATTAAGAATTGAATTTTTAAATTGAATGTTTGAATTTATATTAGAATTAAAATTAGAATTACTGCTATTAAGTCTTTTTATTTCTATGATTTTTGTATTTACCAAAGGTATAAACTCTTTATATGGAACTGGTACATTATGAGGCAATCCATCACGGCCAACGACAACAACATCCTCTATACGATTTATGACTTTATAAGAATAAGCAGTAACTAAAACTTTATCTGATTTATTATCTTTTTTTAATAATTTAGTTTTTAAAATAATTCTGCTTCCGGTTTCAGGATGAGCGAACAATTTTGGATTAAAAGAATTCGCTAAAGCTTCGTGTTCATAAGGGCTGTAGTTACTTTCAAAATCTTTTTTAAATATAGTTTCATCACTTTTATATTGTTGATATAAAGGAATATTTAAAATAGGAAGTAAATCAAAATATAAATTATCAAAATAAGAGCAAACATAATTTACAAACTTATTTCGTGATTCTTTTACATCATAATCATAAAAATTTCGTGGATTTCCATAGTAATCAAATACTTGAGAATGATTACTTAATACATAATTTAGCCTTTTAGATTTTACAAATGTAAAATCATCTCCAAAAGGTTCTTTGTTTCTAATTAAACCAACAAAATTTTTCTGAGCTAAAGGTGTGAAGAGCAATCTAAACTGTTGTTCGTTGTCTCTATTATAGCAACCAAATAGTGACTCAAATTCATCGTTTCCAATTTTTGTATAAGTTCCGCCCTTCTTAATACTTTCTCTTTCAAGTTCCTCGGCTTTTTTTGAATCTTCTTTAATTTTTTTCTCAATTGCCTTATCATCCATATTTTTACAACCAGATTCAGTTCTTGAAAAACTAAGATTTGGAGCAGCATCGCAAGCATAAATTAGATAAGTTTTATAAAAGTATCTTGGGCCAGGTTTTGTTATCGAAGCAGTTAATGTTTGAGTAACCATATGTCCTTGACCGTTAGGTCCATGTACATAATAAGAAATAGTTCTAACACCGGTATAAACAAGATTAGTAATTTCTGTATCAAATTCTCTATAGATTAAAAAAGGATTATCAGCTATTGAACCGCTTTGAATAAAATACATACTTTTATCTATGTTATCAACGCTTTTAAAATTATATTTTGCACATAAGTATTCATATTTCTTTATATCAAAATATTTATCTAACTTTATTGTAGGAACAGTCGAGTTAATTATATCGACTTGCATATTCCAGTCATATAAAGCATTTAAAGGTCTAATTTGATTATAAGCTTTGTTTAAAAGCTCATTAACTTTTTGCATTTCATTATTATATTTTGTTTCAATTCTTTTTTGTTTTTTGGACATTTTTATCAATGTTAAAACTAAAACAAGAATAAATAAAAACACTAAAATAATGCCGATAGTTAAAAGTAGCGGGAACATATAAGTTGGTCTTTTATTTAAATAAGAAACAGAAAATAAAATACTGATTATCCCGCCAATTAAAAACAAACAAGAAAGACAAATTAATAAAGTTTTGTGAATTTTAACACAATCTAAAGATTTTTTTATTTTATCAGAATAAGAAAGTTGTTTCTTATAATTCGAAACTAAAATAGAATTTTCATTAACATCAACCTTTGATTTTAATAAAAGTTTATCAAAAAAAGAATTTGCATTATCTTTAATGCTTGATTTGTAAATTCTTTTATATTCTTTTAAGGGTTCTAAAATATTATTTTCGTTCATTTTTAATTATTAATAAAATTTGTAAATCTATTTTTGTTTTCTGGATGTTTAATTCCTTTTTCTTCTCCAGCTTTAATACATTTTAAGATCCAAGCCATATTTTTGCCTAAATTTTTCATTGTATCTAAGCCTTCAAAATCTTTTTCAGCTTCGCTAGGATTTCTTCCATAAACCATATTCCAATAATTAGCAGAAATAATAGGCATATGATTAATTGTTGCATATTTATTAAGTACATCAAAAGAAGTTGTTTGTCCTCCTCTTCTTGCGACAGTCACGCTTGCAACAGGCTTATAGGCTAAATATTCCCCTTGGGAATAAAATAATCTATCTAAAAATGATAAAATTCTACCACTTGGATGGGCGTAATAAACTGGTGTTGCAAAAACAAATCCATCTGCATCTTTACATTTTAAAGCAACCTTATTAACACAGTCATCTATTACACATTTATTAAGTTTGTCGCATGCCCCACAAGCTAAACAATCATTTATTGGCAAACGACCTAAATAAATTATTTCAGTTTCAATGTTTACTTCATTTAAACTTTTAGAAATTTCTAATAAAGCTTTATTTGTTGTTCCATTTTCATTAGGACTTCCATTGATTAAAATTACTTTCATATTAATGTCTCTTTAAATATTATAATAAAATTTTCTTTATTCTTATAGTTAATTATTTTATAATTCTGCAAAATAAAAGGGTTCCAATTGAGCTGAGACCCAAATGTTAGACCAACTAACAGGAGGGTCTTTTTTCATATGAGATATACAAAAAAATTTAAATTAGATTGCATCAAAAAGTACAAAGCAGGTGAACATATAGATGATCCTGGAGGATGCAAGCACGAAACGTTTCGAAAAAAAGTTAGAATTTGGGTCCGAATCTATGATGTATTAGGAGAGATTGGCTTAGAACATAAGAAACCAAAGCGATCTTGGAAAGATAAATTAGATATGATTCAACGAGTTTTAGGTGGCGAATCATTAACTGAGGTTGCTCTTTCTAATGGAACGCAGTCATATAACCTTTCTAATTGGTACAAAATTTATGAAAAATTCGGTGTGGATGGTTTAAAATTAGATAGACGAGGGAGGCCGCCTAAAATGACAAAGAAACCTAAATTATCTAATGAACCAAAAACAAAAGAAGAATTTGAAAAAGAATTAGAATATCTTCGTGCGGAGAATGAATACTTAAAAAAACTAAAAGCCTTAGTTCAAAAAAGGAAGGACCGACAACCGAAGAAAAAGTAGCGGTTATCATTGAATTAAGGCATGAACATAAACTAAGTGTCCTTCTAAAAGTTTCAGGAGTTAAAAAATCAACATTCTTCTACACAATTAACAAAGTTAATAAAGATGATAAAAATGAAGAGATTATTAAACAAATTGAAGAAATATATCATCAACATAAAGGAAGATATGGTTATCGAAGAATCTTGCTAGAATTAGCTAATAGAGGATATAAAGTAAATCATAAAAAGATTAAAAGAATCATGCGTTTGCTTAATATTCATGGAATTACACCTAAAGGGAAATATAACTCCTATAAAGGTGATCAAAACGGAACTTGCAAGAATCTACTTCTTAATAAAGTTATTGATGAAGAAAAGCATAAAACAATTTATAAAAGAGATTTCTCAACTTCAGCATGCAATCAAAAATGGACAACTGATGTTTCTGAATTCCATATAGCGGCAGGCAAATTATATTTGTCTCCAATTCTAGATATGCATAATCGTGAAATTGTAGCGTTCAACATATCTAGAAATCCTAACTTTAATCAAACAATGGATATGTTAAGAAAAGCTTTTTCAAAATATGAAAATTTAGAAGGCTTAATACTCCATAGTGATCAAGGATGGCAATATCAAATGAAGTTCTATCACAAGGAACTTAAAAAACGTGGTATCAAACAATCGATGTCCAGGAAGGGAAACTGTCTAGATAATTCACCTATGGAAAACTTCTTTGGAATTATGAAGAACGAAATGTTCTATGGGCATGAATATGAATTCAAGACATTAGAAGAGTTAGAAAAAGCAGTGATTGAATACATCAAATATTACAATAGTGAAAGAATAATGGAGAAAACAAAAGGACTGTCTCCATTAACTTATAGACAACAGTCCTTTGTTCGACTAAAATATTAGAAGCAAGTCCAACATTTGGGTCTCACTTCATAAACACGCCTTTTTTATTTTTATAAAATATATAAAATTGTATAATATTAAATGGAGGAAAAAAATATGTCTATATTAGATATTGTTATATTGGTTGTACTTATTTTAGGTTTAATAAGTGGTTTTGTATTTGGTTTTATAAAATTAGTCGGTAAGAGAATTGCCTCAACACTAGCTCTTGTAATTGGTTTTATTGGTAGCTATTTTATAAGCTATGGTATAAATCAGACAAGTTGGTATATAAATATTGCTGGAAGTATGCCAGAAATTGTTGTAACTTATGTATTACCATTTGTTATTTTTATAGTTGTATTTTTGGTTGTTTTCTTAATTTCATGGATTATATTAAAAATACTTGTTAATTCTTTAGGAAATCTATTACATAAATTTAAAGCTTTTAGTGTAATTGATAGACTTTTAGGTGCTATTTTTCAATTATTTATTTCATTTATTTTATTATTGTTGATGAGTTATATTATTAATTTATTAGCAAGTTCGTTTGAAAGTGTGTATCTATGGTATTTAGAAGATTTAAGTAATTCTTGTGGTATTTCTACATGGTTTACTCAAGATGTCTTAAACTTTGTACTTGGTTATATATCATAAATAAATAAAAGAAGAAAAATTAAAAAGGATTTCAATTTTTGTTGAAATCCTTTTTTATTTAAATAATATTTTACTTTTGTTCACTTTCTAATTGTTTAATTATTAAATTTGCTGTTGTAATATTTGTTGCAACAATTGTTTTTGTAACATCGCATAGTCTAAGTAGAGCATTAACATCTGGTTCATGTGGTTGAGCAGTTAATGGATCTCTTAGGAAAACAACTAAATCTAATTTATTTTCTGCAATTAATGATCCAATTTGTTGATCTCCACCAAGTGGACCAGACTTCATACATGTAACTTTTAATCCAGTTGCAAGACTAACAAGTCTTCCAGTTGTTCCGGTCGCATATAATTCGTGTTTTGATAAAAAATCTTTATGTTTAGAAGCAAATTCAATCATTTCTTCTTTTTCTTTATCATGAGCTACTAATGCAATTTTCATAATTTCTCCTTAATTTAATAATTATTTAATAATATTATATGAGATAAATTGGCTCTAATAAATTATAATTATTAAGAATACATAAAAGTAGGAGAAATTATGAAAAAAGAAATATGTTTAAGCAAAAATAAAATATATAAAGGAAAAATACTAGATTTATATTGTGATGATGTTTTAGTTGAATTTAATAATCACAAGGCAAAGCGAGAATATATAACTCCACATGATGCAGTTTGTATACTTGCAAAAGTTGATAATAAATTTATTTTTGTAAAACAATTTAGATATGCAATTAATAGTGAAATATTAGAATTACCAGCTGGAAAAATAGATGAAAATGAAAAAGCTATTGATGCTGCTATAAGAGAATTAAAAGAAGAAACTGGTTATATTTCACTAGATATGAAAAGTATAGGATATTTTTATCCATCTTGTGGTAATACTAGTGAAAAAATATATATGTTTTATAGCGAAAATTTAAAATTAGATAAACAAGAATTTGATGAAAACGAAAATATTGAATTAGTATTTTTATCATTAGAAGAAATTAAGAATTATATTAAGGAAGGAAAAATTAACGATTCTAAAGCATTTGCTTGTTTAGCATATTATCTAAATTATTAATATTAAGGAGTAAATTATGTACGATTTTTTAATTGTTGGTAGTGGTTTATTTGGTTCTACTTTAGCATATTTATTAAAAAATAAAGGTTATAAAGTTCTAGTATTAGAAAAAAGAGATCATATTGGAGGAAATATATATACTAAAGATATAGATAATATAAAAGTTCATTTATATGGAGCACATATTTTCCATACATCTAATAAAGAAGTATGGGATTTTATAAATAAATTTTCTAAGTTTAATAATTTTATAAATTCTCCTCTAGCTAAATATAAAGATAAGTATTATCATATGCCTTTTAATATGAATACTTTTTATGAAATGTGGGGAGAAAAAGATCCTGATAAAGTAAAAGAAATTATAAATAAACAAGTAAAAGAATTAAATATTAAAGAAATTACAAATTTAGAAGAACAAGCTTTATCTTTAGTTGGGAAAGATATTTATGAAACTCTTATTAAAGGTTATACACAAAAACAATGGGGAAAAAAGTGTAGCGAACTACCAAGTTTTATAATTAAGAGAATTCCTTTAAGATTTGAATTTAATAACAATTATTTTAACGATATATATCAAGGCATCCCAGAAGATGGATATACAAAAATAATTGAAAGAATGCTAAATGGAATTGAAGTAAAATTAAATGTTGATTTTAATAAAGATAAATCACATTATAAAACATTAGCAAAATATATCGTCTATACCGGAGCCATTGATGAGTATTATGATTATAGTTTGGGCGAATTAGAATATAGAAGTTTAAAATTTGAAATAGAAAAAATAAATAAATCATCATATCAAGGAAACGCAGTTATAAATTACACTGAATATGAAGTTCCTTATACTAGAATTATTGAACATAAGTTTTTTGATATATCTAATGAAGAAGTGTTAAATTTACCTTATACAATTATTTCTAAAGAATATCCTAAGCTATATAAAAAAGGTGATGAGAGATATTATCCAATTAATGATGATAAAAATAATGATTTATATTTAAAATATTTAGAATTATCTAAAAAAGAAGAAAATATTTTCTTTGGTGGTCGGCTAGCCTCATATAAATATTATGATATGGATGATACAATTGAAGCTGCTTTTAAGTTATACAATAATATAATTGAAAAGATTAAATAAAGTAAAATTTATTCATTTAAAATATTTGTTTTAAAAAGATTATTTATTTGTTAAAATAATATCGGTAAAAAAATACCGATATGACAAGAAAGTTTATTTCCAAAAATCAAATTAATAGATATCCTATATATTTAAACTATCTAAAAAGTTTAAATTTTAGCAACGAAGATTTTATTTCAAATAAACAAATCTCAAATGCTCTAAATATAAATTTAGAAGTTGTAAAAAAAGATTTAGCAGCTATTTCATCTAATAAAGGTTTACCAAGAATTGGAAGAAAAGTTATTGATTTAATAGATGACATAGAAAACTTTATCGGTATTAAAAATACTTTAAATGCTATTTTAATCGGAGCAGGTCATTTAGGAAAAGCGTTACTTAATTTCGATGAGTTTAAATCAACTGGTCTTAATATAGTTGGAGCTTTCGATGTTAATCCATTACTATATGAAATTGATATAAACGGAGTTAATGTTTATCCAATGGAAAAAATTGAAGATTATATAGAAAAACATGACGTATCTATTGCTATTCTTACAATTCCAAGTAGTGTTGCACAAGATATAGTTAATAGATTAGAAAAAACAGATATTAAAGCTATATGGAACTTTGCACCTGTAAATCTTGTTTCAAAAAAAGATATTATTATAGAAACAACTTTACTTTCGCAAAGTTATGCCAATATATATCATCGATTAATTCTTAATCAAAAAAGGAGAGGTAAATAAAAATGGAAGAAGTAAAAAAAGATGAAAAAGTAATCGAAGCTGAGAAGCAAGTTGATGAGCTTGTAAAAAAAGGTTTAAAAGCATTAGATGAGTTCTTACTTTTAAATCAAGAACAAGTCGACAACATTGTTGCTAAGTGTAGTGTAGCTGCTTTAGATAAACACGGTGTATTAGCAAAAGCTGCTGTAGAAGAAACAAAAAGAGGTGTTTTTGAAGATAAAGCTACTAAAAACTTATTTGCATGTGAATATGTTGTTAATCACATGAGACATTTAAAAACAGTTGGTATTATTTCAGAAAATCCAGTAACTGGAATTACTGAAATTGCTGATCCTGTTGGTGTTATTTGTGGTATTACACCAGTTACTAATCCAACTTCAACTGTTATTTTCAAATCTTTAATTGCTTTAAAGACTAGAAATCCAATTATATTCTCATTCCATCCAAACGCACAACAATGTTCAAAGATGGCTGCTCAAGTAATTTTAGAAACAGCAGTTGCAAATGGTGCTCCTAAAAATTGTATTCAATGGATTGAAAAAGGTTCAATGGCTGCTACATCAGCATTAATGAAACATCCTGGCGTTGCAACAATTTTAGCAACAGGTGGTAATGCTATGGTTAAATCTGCTTATAGTTGTGGAAAACCTGCTTTAGGTGTTGGAGCTGGTAACGTTCCTGCTTTTATCGCTTCTGATGCAGATGTAACTCAAGCTGTTAATGATATAGTTATGTCAAAATCATTTGATAATGGTATGGTTTGTGCTAGTGAACAAGCTGCTATTATTTCAAAGCCTGTTTACGATGAAGCTATTGAATTATTTAAGAAATATAATGTATATTTTGTTAACGAAGAAGAAAAAGCAAAATTAGAAACATTTATGTTTGGTAAAAAAGCATATAGTGAAGATATGCAAAATACCGCTTTAAACCCAGCTGTCGCTGGTAAGAGTGCTAAATGGATTGCACAACAAGCTGGTTTTGAAGTACCAGAAAAGACAGTTATCTTAGGTGTAAAAATTAAAAAGGTTGGTTATGAAGAACCACTTAGTAGAGAAAAATTATCACCAGTACTTGCATTCTTAAAAGCAAAAGATGATGAAGAAGGTATTGCTTTAAGTGAGCAAATGGTTGAATTAAATGGTTTAGGACATAGCGCTTGTATTCACACAAAATCAAAAGAATTAGTTGATAAATTTGGCTTAAGATGTGAAGCTTGTAGAATCATTTGGAATTCTCCAACAACATTTGGTGGTATTGGTAATATTTATAACTCCTTTATTCCATCTATGACACTTGGATGTGGTAGTTATGGTCATAACTCTGTATCTGGAAATATTAGTGTTGTTAATTTAATTAACATCAAAAAGATTGGTAAAAGGAGAAATACTATGCAATGGTTTAAAGTTCCATCAAAAATATATTTTGAAAGAAATTGTATTGAATATTTAAGAAGTTGTAGAAATGTTAATAAAGTTTGTATTGTTACAGATAACTCAATGGTACAATTAGGATTCTTAAATAAAATTACTGAACAATTAAATTTAAGAAGAGATCCTGTTCAAATCCAATTATTCTGTGATGTTGAACCAGATCCAGATATAACAACTGTTAAAAGAGGTGTTAAATTAATGGAATCCTTCCAACCAGATACAATTATTGCTCTTGGTGGAGGTAGTGCCATGGATGCTGCAAAGGGTATGTGGTTATTCTATGAACATCCAGAAGTTAACTTTGATGACTTGAAACAAAAATTTATGGATATTAGAAAGAGAGCTATTAAATATCCAGAATTAGGTAAAAAATCAAAACTTATTTGTATTCCAACAACTAGTGGTACTGGAAGTGAAGTTACTCCATTTGCTGTTATCTCTGATAAAGCTAATTCTAAAAAATATCCTCTTGCTGACTATTCATTAACTCCAACAATTGCTTTAGTTGATGCTGAATTTACAACAAATCTTCCTCCAAAGACAACTGCATGGACTGGAATGGACGTATTAACTCACGCAATTGAGGCTTATACAAGTGTACTTGCAAGTGATTATACTGATGGATTAGCACTTAAAGCTATTCAATTAGTCTTTAAATATCTTGAAAGATGTGTAAAAGATGGACAACATGACTTACTTGCTAGAGAAAAAATGCATAATGCTAGTACAATTGCTGGTATGGCATTTGCAAATGCCTTCTTAGGTATGTGTCACTCTATGGCTCATAAAATTGGTGGTGAATGGCATGTTCCTCATGGTTTAGCAAATGCAATATTACTTCCACATGTAATTAGATATAATGGCGAAATTCTTCCTACTAAATTAAGTACATGGCCTAAATATAATCATTATTGTGCTGCAGAAAAGTTTGCTGAAATCTGTGATGTAATTGGAATTAAATATAAAGATTTACCAGATGCAGTCAATAAACTTGCAGATGCTGTTATGGATTTAAATAAGAGAGTTGGAATTGATCCAAACTTCAATAGTTGGGTAAAAGATGAAAAAGCTTGGGAAGATTCATTAGATAGTCTTGCATATTTAGCTTTTGAAGATCAGTGTACTCCAGCAAATCCAAGAGTTCCATTAGTTTCCGATATGCGTGAAATCATGAAAAAAGCATATAAAGGTAACTAATATTTAATAATAATTATTAAAAATTAAAAAATAAGGCATAAAATTTGTTTTTTATGCCTTATTTATTCGCTAAAATATATATGCTGAAAGGAGAATTTATGCCAAAGTTTGATACAAAAGTTCAAGAGTTAAGATATCGTATTTTAAAAGAAGTTGCAATTGGTGCTTTCAATGATAATTTAAATGATGTAATCATGGGAATTCAAAAGAAAATTGTCCCAGGTCCAAAGCCATCAATGAGATGTTGTATTTATAAAGAAAGAGCAATTGTAAATGAAAGACTTGATTTAATATTAAAGGCTTCTAGTAAAAATAGCGATAACGTAATTAAAGTATTACAAATTGCATGTGATGAATGTCCACTTGGAGGATATACAGTTACTGATGCTTGTAGAGGATGTATTGCTCATAGATGTGAACAATCTTGTAAAAAGGATGCAATTTATTTTGATGATGATCAAAGAGCTCATATTAATAAAGATAAATGTGTTAACTGTGGTTTATGTGCAAAGAATTGTCCTTATAATGCTATAGAAAATAGAGTTAGACCTTGTGAAAAAGTATGTAAAAGTAAGGCTATATCTCCAGATGTAAATGGTGCTGCTAAAATTGATGATTCTAAATGTATTCAATGTGGCAACTGCGTATATATGTGTCCTTTTGGAGCAATTGTCGATGATTCATTTGTTTTAGAAATTATTGATAATTTAAAAAATAATAAAAATAAGAAAGTTGCTATAATTGCTCCAAGTATTTCTGGAAACTTTTTAGATGTAAGTTTTGAAAAGGTTGTTTCTGGTATTAAAAAGCTTGGTTTTGATGAAGTTTTAGAAGCTGCTGCTGGTGCTGACATTGTTGCTTTAAGTGAAGGATTAGAGTTAGCTGAAAAAGGTGAATTAACCTCTTCTTGTTGTCCTGCTTTTGTTTCTTATATTAGAAAAAAATATCCTACATTAGTTGATAAAATTTCACATAATTTATCTCCAATGGCAAGTATTGCTAAAGTTGTAAAAGAAAAAGATAAAGATGCTTATGTTGTATTTATTGGTCCATGCACAGCTAAAAAACAAGAGATTAAATTAGATAGTGTTAAAAAATATGTTGATTCTGCCATGACTTTTGAAGAATTACAAGCATTATTTGATGCAAAAGAAATTGTTTTAAGTGAATTAGAAGATGCAGATATGGATAGTGCTTCATATTATGGAAGAATATTTGCAAAATGTGGAGGTTTATCAGAAGCTGTTAATGAAGCTTTAAAAGAGCAAGGAATTGATTTTGTTGCAAAGAGCGTTCAATGTGATGGAATCTCAGCATGTAATGAAGCTCTACTTAAAATGAAAATGGGTAAACTTGATGGAAACTTCATTGAAGGTATGGCTTGTGTTGGTGGATGTATTGGTGGTCCTTGTAATTTAACTCATGATTTAAGAGCAAAGCTTGGTGTTGATAAATATTCAAATAAAGCTAAAGATAAGACAATTGTAGATAGTGTTTCAAAAACAAATAGTAAATAATTAAAGGTGCTTTCTTTCGTAGAAAGCATTTTTTATCGAATTATGATATAATATTAGTCCGAGGTAAATGTATGACATTTGAAGAGTTATATGAAATTGCTAAAAAGACACTTGGTGTTAGAAAAACTAGTAGAAATACTGAAGTTGGAAATGTTGCGTGTGCTTTAGAAACAATTGATGGAAATGTTTATACAGGTATAAATATTGACACTGCATGTAGCATGGGGTTTTGCGCCGAAGCAAATGCAATTGGTAGCATGCTAACAAATGGAGAATCAAAAATTGCAAAATTAATTGCAGTTAGTTTAAAACATGATATTGTTCCACCATGTGGAAGATGTCGTGAGTTTATGGTTCAAGTTGATGTAGATAATTTAAATACTGAAATTAAATTAAGTGATAAAATTTATACATTAAAAGAATTACTTCCAAATCGTTGGGAATATTAAAATGGTTAAAACAATTGGAAAAGTTTTTATAATAGTTTCTTTAATATTTTTATTTATTTTAGGAATATGTGAAGCTGTGTTATATGGAGCATATTATATTTTTGACTCTAGTTGGGTTGATGGAGTTATATTAGTATGCGAAATATTTATAAAATTGTTTGCTTCTATATATGGAATGTATTTAATTTATAATGGTCGAAAATTTGTTAAAATATGGCCTTTTGGAATAGTTTTATTAGGTTTTAGCATATATTTTATAATTAGTGCATACTTTGATTTTTCTGAGATTTCTTATAATTTTGAAGTTGTATTAGCAAGTGCTGATATGATTTTAGGAGTTCTTTTATTATTAGGCTTATATTGGAATAGAAGGAGAGAGTTATGAATAGTGAAAAGTTTAGAGGTGTTTTAACAAAAGATATTAATAATGCTGATATTATTTTAACTGGATACCCACTTGATAAAAATGCAAGTATTGGAAAAGGAGCAAGTCTTGCTCCAGATCATATTAGAGAATTAAGTGTAATGGTACCAGTTTTATCAAAAGATGGTTATTTAATAGATAAAGTAAAATTATATGACAATTTAAATATTGATGTTTCTAATTTTGAATTAATGCAAAAAGAAACATTAAATTTATACAAAACAAATAAGTTTAATATTTTTCTTGGAGGAGATCACAGTATTTCAATTGCTACTGAAAGAGCTTTTATTGATTATGCAAAAAGTATTAAAAAAACTCCTGTAGTTATTCATATTGATGCCCATCCAGATATTTGTGATGTATATGAAGATAATATGTATTCTCATGCATGTCCAAATAAAAGAAGTTTAGATTATGGATTAAAAGATGAAAATTTAATTATTTTAGGTGTAAGAGGATTCGAAGAACAAGAAGTAAATTATTTTAAACTTCATCCTTTAATTGATGTATTTAAAGCAAGTGATATTAATTCTTTAGGAGTTAATAGATTATTATCATATATTTATTCAAAATATGATAAAGATGAGTATGTTGTTCATATATCATATGATATAGATGCAAACGATCCTTGTTTTGCTCCTGGAACAGGAACACCAGAACCATTTGGATTAAATAATATTGATGTTATTAATTTAATTACTGGTTTAGTTAGTAAATTAAATGTTATTTCACTAGATTTAGTTGAAATATCACCAAAATTAGATGTGAATGATATTACATCATATTTAGGAATTAAATCTTTATACGAAATTATTTATACTTTACAAGTAAAAAAATATGGAATGGCGTGATTTATTTAATGAATTAAATAAAAAGGAATATTTTCAAAATTTAATTAATTTTTTAAATATTGAATATAATACAAAAGTCATTTATCCAAAGAAAGAAGATTTATTTAAGTGTTTTAAATTAACAAAATTTAATGATGTAAAAGTAATTATTATTGGACAAGATCCATATCATGAAGAAAATCAAGCTAATGGATTATGTTTTAGCGTTAATAAAGGCGTAAGTCTTCCACCAAGTTTAATTAATATATATAAAGAAATTAAAAACGAGTTTGGTTTTATTAATAAAAGTGATGGAGATTTAACCTATCTTGCAAAACAAGGTGTTCTTTTATTAAATAAATATTTAACTGTTGAAAAATCTAAACCTTTATCTCATAAAATTGATTTATATGATAAACTTTTTGTAGATATAATCAATTTTATTGAAACTTACAATCAAAATAAAATTGTTTATATGTTATGGGGAAATGAAGCAAAAAAAGTTAAACAATATGTTTATAATAAAAATCATATAGTATTAACTTGTTCTCATCCGTCTCCATTAAGTGCTAATAGATTTGGTTGGTTTAATACTAATATATTCATAAAATGCAATGAATTCTTAAAAAATAATGGTATAAAAGAAATTAATTGGACGAATTAAATTGTAAGATACTTTTTTGTTTATATGTATTAATAAATAAGATATAATATAAGTTGGGTGGTTAAAATTGATTAGCCTGAGATGACTGTAGACAGTTGAACTATGCTTGATCTAGGTAATGCTAGCGGAGGTGAGATATGGAAAAAAATAAAATTTTAGGCAAGGATGTACATTCATTTATATTGTATGTAACATTCTTTTTATTTTTGGTTTCTGGTTTTGTTTTAAGTTTATTTAATATTTTAAACATTACCCAAGTCGATGGAAGTGATACTAATTTAAGTGGAATATCATTGTACTTCAATGAAAACTTCAATGTTTTTTCTTGTACAATATTTGTTTTATTTATATTAGTATTAGTATTTGGAGTTTTGCAGTTCTTTGTAAAAAAATTTAAGGGTTTTGCAGGGATTTTATTATTAGTCAATATCATTTTATTATTTTTATTACCAATTTTATTAACTTCTCCAGATCCATTTAATGATGGAAATCCATTATTTAGTGGAGAAATTACATATACTTTAATTTTTTATATTGGCGCTGTATGCTTAATAATTTCTTTATTATCAATATTTGGTTGTGAAATAAATAAAGATTTTTTAAGTGTTTCTGATATTGCTGAAATTGCTGTTTTAGTAGGTCTTGCAATTGCACTAAGTTATATTAAAATACCAGTTGGAGCAACCGGAGGTAGTGTTAATTTTCAAATTGTACCTTTAGTAATAATTGCATTAAGACATAAACCAAGTAAAACATTTGTTGCAACCGGTATTGTTTATGGTTTGCTTGCTTGTTTATTAGATAACTATGGATTTTTCACTTTTCCAATGGAATATATGATTGCATTTGGTAGTGTTTCAATTATTTCTTTCTTTAGAAATTATATTTTGAGAAATAATAAAGCTAGCTTTAATGGTGGTTTATTATTAGCGTTTTTATTAATTTTACAAACAACAATTAGATTATTTGCAGCAAGTATTGATTCATATTTGTTCTATTTAAATTATTTAGATGATTCAACATTTGTTGCAGCAATAATTTATAACGTAATTTATGTTATTCCAACTGGAGTTATTACTTTAGTTGCAATGTTACTTCTTTATATTCAACCAATTTTTATATTAAATAACTTAGTTAAAAGTAATGATCTATTAATTGTAAAAGAAGAAAACAACACTAAAAAAGAAAAATTAAAATCTGTTATAAGCGAAGAATTACACGATTATTTTGATAAAAGTAAGTAAAGTTTCTTTTTAAATATAATAAATAAATATATAATATAAAGCAGTTATTTATATATTTGGAGAAAATTATGTTAAAAAGAAAAGAAAACGAAACTTTAAATACAGAAAATAATAACGAAGAAAACTCATCACTTGTTAGTGAACCTAGTGTTACTTTTACTGATGAAAAAGAAACTGATAATAAGAAAGTTAAAGAAGATAAAAATCCTCAAAAATTAACTGATTCAGAAGGTTTTGCTATATCTAGTGACGATAAAATAACTATTTCAGAAGATTCACCAGATTATGCAAAAGATATAGAAAAAGCTAGAATTGAATATAATAAAGAAAGAAGAGTTTTTAAATATATAAGTTATGTAATTTTAGGATTTTCTGTTTTAGCTATAATTATTTTATTTGTTTTTGCTGCACCAATTAAAGATTATGGTATATGGATTTGTCTTGGTAGTGTCGTATTTCTACTAGTTTTAATTTATTTATATAATTCATTGAGTAAAAAACACTTAATTAAAAAGGCAACTGAATATATTAAAGTATATTACAACTTAACAAATGAACAAATTTTTGATGATAAAGAACACTTTAGTGATATTAGTGTTGATACAAATGGAATTGTAGATAAAGAAATAATTGCAACTTCTAGAATTTATAAAAATGTTGAAAATATTGGCGCAAGAAATTTAATTACATTTAAATACAATAATATAGAGTCTAATAAAGTTTTAGATTTTACTTTAAGCGATGTTGGTTTACAAAGAAGAGGCGAAAAAAGAATGCAATCTGTCTTTGTAGGAAAAATATACTACATTAAACACAATTTACAACTTCCAGGTAGAGCCCTCTTACAATGTAAATCAGAATCAGATCTAGTTTATAAAATTAATGATGTAGATGATTTAGAGTCAATTATTGAAAGTAATAAAACTGTTTTATTTTCAAATTTAAATAAAATTAAAGCAATTTTTACTGCTTCAATAATAAACAAAATTGAAAGTTTTAAATATGATAACTCTTTATTAGATGTTGTTATTTCTATTAGTAAAGATTATATTTTTATTGGTTTAGATTATAACGATGATATTATGTCAAATGCTTCAAGTTTAGATAAGGGAATAAACTATGATATCATTGAAAGATTAAAAGAAGAAAATTTAAAGGCTGTTGAAATAATTAGTGAATTACAAGAAAAATTAGAGAAAAATTATAATAATGCAGAATAGTGAAATTTTAATTAAAAGTTTTAAAAATGATGGTTCTATTCATCGAACTTGGCGTAAATCAATTTTAATTGAAAATAATGAAGATTATTTTGTTTTATTAAGTAAAAAAGCCAATGTTTTTGAAGGAAACGGCAGAGAATGGAAGGCAAGAGAGCCAGCAATTACAATATTTCCTAAAAATAAGTGGTTTAATGTAATTGCAATGCTTAAAAATCCTTTTGTTTCTTATTATGTTAATCTAGCATCTCCTCCAATTTATGAAAATGGAACAATAAAATATGTAGATTATGATTTAGACTTAAAATTAAATTATAAAGATGAAATAAAAGTAATTGATGTTAATGAATACGAAACTCATAAAGTTCAACTTCACTATAATCCTTTAATAGACAAAATATTAAAGGATACAATGGAATTTGTTAAAGAAAAAATGAAAAAAAGAGAATTTCCATTTGATGATATGAAAATAATTGATATATATTATGATTATTTAGAAAAAGAAATTACATCCAAAGATAATAAATAAGTTATTTCTTTAAAATCTTATTAATTAAATTATTTTGGTTGTCGATTTCTTTTTTTATTGAACTTGGAATATTATCAATAATTTCAGAAATAGTTAAAGTTCCGCAGGCTTTTTTGCTACTTAGATCTAAACTAGATACTAATAATAATTCATATGCACTTTCAAGTGTTGCTAGATAATCATCTTTAATATATGATAAAAATCCTCCAATAATACCCGCTAGGGCATCACCAGTTCCGGCTTTTGCAAGAGAAGGAGATTTTCCTTCAATAATATAAGATGAATCTTTATAAGTAACTAAACAGTTGTAGCTTTTTAAGAATATATAAATATTGTATTTGCTTGATAAAATAGAACAATCATTAGCAAAATCTAAAACGTCATTAGAATTTTGTTTAATTGAAAATAATCTTTTAAATTCTCCAATATGAGGAGT
>JADIMN010000002.1 GCA_017694735.1 Candidatus Alectryobacillus merdavium | reverse complement strand
CCAAGCATATACGTCAGAAATCCAATTCGGGTCAATAGTAGTACCTATATTTGTAAAGTTTATTTCAATTTCTTTGTCGGTTGGATTATACATCAAAATAAGTGATGTTATCGTTCCTTCATATTCGTTTCTATGCCAAGTATATATTTGACCATTGCCTTTGACTGTTTCACGGCAAAAAAACTTTCCACTATCAGCAAAATCCTTATAATATACACTTTCTGGATTATTTGAGTAAAATAAAAACTCATTTGTATTTACTGCACAACTAATTTTATTTTTCTTTTCTTCGTCTGTAGGATATATTAAATTTAAATCATAGTCATTAAACTTATCTACTATTTTAGCCATATAAATTCACTCCTAAAATTAATCTTCCATTATCCAATACTTATAAGTAAAAGATAAATCAAAACTTTCCATATCGTCCACACTAGGTTGTCTCCACCATATCTGCTTATATGTCATTGAACCTAAATGTGCATTAAGATATTGTACCCAGCCTCTCGTTACTTTATCTGGTAATTCCACATAAAGCCATATATCGGCATTACGTCTAAATTCTGTTCCGTCTACTAATGTCCATGTATTCATTGGCGTATGCGGGTTATCATTCGGATATTCTATATACAATTCAAAATCAGCTTCTGTATCCTGTTTATTTGTATATCCTTCATATTCAGCATATTTACCTTCCCCATCACTATCAGAATACGGTGCAGGCATTTTTATATTATGCGTTTCTGTTGGCATAAAGAAAGTATCTTTATACCAAATAGTATTTTCTCCATAAATATTATGAGATATCAAATACATAACATCCCCTGGTTTTAAAATTTTTTTATTACCAAACTCATCTACCAAAGTCATATCCTTGATTATTTTAGTTTTTCCCATACGCGGATAAATATAGGCTTTCGCTCCTATAATTGAAACTTTATCATTTCGCTGCATTGTTCCTATTACAGGACTATTCGGTGAAGGTTCTTTATGAATAGCCGTTTCCTGTCGTGCCGTTATAGTCGGGTTTTTATCTAACTTCAACATTATTCCTGCGTATTTTACATTATCCGTTTCAATTACAAGCGGCGGTAAATTATCACCTTCTTTTGTTTCGGACGAATTGGCATTTGCCATTGCGCTAAACGACATTAAACATACAGTCATAAGAATAATTAATCGATTAATCATCAGGTTTTCCACCTTTCATAAAATAGTATATTTATATATTTAATTCATATTAAAATTATATTATAAAAATATTATATCTGATTTAAAAATAAATTAAATTTTAATTAGTAATCATCATACATACACAATAAATACATATGATAACTGTAATAATTACACAAAAAGGCTTATCATAATAAATGATAAGCCTTTCCCTTATAACTCAACTTCTTTTTTATATCGTACCCATTGCATCATATATTCTTTACCCATAAATTTATCTATTGCTGGCCAGTTTTCGCTGTTTTTCAGCATACTGACCTTAGAAAAAATCTCCGGTGTATATTTGTCATTACAAATAAAATTATCCCGCATTCCCTGTGCTGTAGGAAAATATCCTATACTGATTAAATCCAGTAGTGCTCTGATATGATTGGCAACATTAAATTTTCCTTTGTTTTCCGGAATAGTTCGGTTTTGTTCTATGCCGTAATCGCCCCATATACTATCTGTACTGTCCCAAAAGTTTAAATTCTTCCAATCAATCGCTGATGTATGCCAGTCGCCAAATGTATCTAAATCACACATCAAATTCAATGCAAATATTCCAGATAAGTATTTCAATATATCACCTACTTTTTAATCTATTTCATTGCCCAATTCTTTCAAAGATAACTCTCCATTAGCATATCGTTTAGCATATCGTTCATAAAGTTTTCGCATTTCGGCAGTAAATAGTTTTTTATAAACTCCATTCATTATACATTTTCTTTTCAGCAAGTTTTGTTTTATCTGTGGTCTGTTCGTTTTCCTGCCATTTTGCTTTAACTTGCTGCATATTGTCATTAACAAGATTATTAGCAATCTTAGCAACTTTATCTGCAACGGATTGATGACGTTTTTTATAGGCTTCCTGCATAATCGGATGCAGGTTTTTCATGCTTACAGTCCGGTTTTTTCGCGCATAAAGACAAGCCATTTCATCGCTTTTAGAAACAGATTTTATATTAGCATTTTCAACTTTCAAATAATATACCGGCACTTTGCCCTTAACAATGTCATCACCGATTTTAACAGCTTTGACGATATTGTTTTTCTGCTCCGTGAAAAAATATATGTTGTTGTTGTTTACAGCAAACGGTAAATCTTTTATAAAAGTCGTACCGTTTAACTTGTTTTTGTGCCCTAATTGAGACGCAATTTTTTCGCTGAAAAGTATGGTATCAGCTTGTTCTTTAGACAGTTTTTTTTGTACAGATTTATATTTTTGCGTTTGAAGCATATCGTATTTATAGCGAGAATACAATGCTTTGTTTTTGATGATAGCTTCTTCGTTTTGTTTTTTCAGCTTAGAAAGTATCGCATTATATCTTTCCGTATTATTAGTAAGTTCTGTTTTATAGCTGCCGATGCGCTTCCCAATTTCATTTCTTTTTTTGGTTAGTTCATTGTTTTTTCGGCTAAGTGCAGCCAGTTCCTGCAGCTTATCTTTTTGGCCATACAAAGTAGGCAAAACAATTTTTACCCGGTTCAATTCTTTATTAATTGTGCTGTACTGTCGCATATCTTTACTATAGTTACCGTCAAACATTTTATCTTTAGCAAGAAGTTCAAGACGTTTATCGTCCAAAACATTTTTTTGCGCAGCCTTAAAAGCAGCTAATTTTTCAGCTGCTTTTTTATCAAATTCTGTAATTTTTGTATCTAAATATTCGCATACGTCGCCCGTCGTTATAACCATGGCTTCATGCTGAAGTTCTTCTGCTTCAATGCGAGCTTTTTCAGCCTGCTGTTCTTTTTTAAGACGTGCTCGTTCCTGTTGTAGTTGACGTGCAACCTGACGGATTACAACATCATTTGCAAATAATTTTATCTTTAGTTCCTGGATAGATAAATCCTCGTCTTTTTCCTGCTCCATAAAACCATCTGCCGCTTCATCAGCTTTCGCATCCGTTTCATCTATTTCAGTCATTATACGCTCCATAACAGCAGGATTTTTATAAGCATCGCCTAAATGCGGTGCCGGCATGCGGTTTAAAAGTTCGGCTTCCTCCACTTTTCCCTGCTCTAAAAGTTCCTGTCTTTGGGCTTTAAGGCTTTTTTCACTTATAGAGATATTCAGTCCTTTTTCACGAAATTTGTCGTTTACAATATCGGCATAAAGCTTTCTAAGTTTAACTGTAGATGCCGTTGTTGAAAACTCTCTTGATGAACGATAACCTTTTACTGGTTCGCCCAATTTGTTTTGAGCATAGTTTTTGAAATACATATCGGCTGCAAGCGGTCTGTCTTTTTCGATAATTTTTTCGTTGAACATCAAATGACAATGGATGTTTCTGTGTTCCTTTGCAAAAGCGGCCGGTTTATCATGAACAGCATAAGAATAGGCGTGATTGTCTTTAATACCTGTTTCCTTGAGAAACTTTTCAATGCACTGAATATTTTCCTCAAAAGATAATTCTTCCTGAAGGGCAAATTTAAACTCTCTGTAAGCTCTGCCGTTAGGCTTGTTTCGGTATTCTTCTGCCTTTTGCCAAAAATCGCGCGGAGTGTCTGCCCAGTCCGGCAAATTGCCAAAAGAAGTCAGTTTCAAGTCTTCCTGCCGATTTTTCATATTGGCGTAGTCAGCTTCGCGGGAGATATAATCGTAATGTTTACCGGTATCAAGTTTTGAGCCGTCTTTTCTTTTGCCGTGCGGCGTGTTTTCAAAATAATAATGTGCCATGACTACATCTCCTTTCCTCGAATACTAAAAATCTGCAAGATTTTTTACAGCGAAGCTGTCCGCATCAGCGGCTCCGGTCCAGCTGGAAGCTGGCGCATAACAAAACTCAAAATTTGAGTTTTGTGTAAATGCGCATTATCTTGTTCACTCTCTTTCAGTTCGTTATTATCCATCAAAATTTTTATTTCTCTATCTGCTAGATTTTATCCTCTAAAGTTGCAAGTTCTTTTTTCAGTTTACTAAGGTGTTCTAAACCTTGAGCTTCCGTATAATTAATCCTTGCTATTTCCGCTTCATACTTTCTTTTTGTTTCTTCATCAAACGCCAAAGATAACAAACTTAAATATATATTCTTATTTTGGTTTATATGCTCCAACTTTGTTAAAAGTTTAATAAGTTCCTCTTTCCTTTCCTCTTTTAAAAGTTCTCTTTTAGTTTTCGTCTGTTCTTTCTTTTGTTCGCTCTTTTTTGATGTCGTATCTTTCAGTTTAATTTTTTTAAGTTCCGCTAAACAAATTTGCTTATATGCGACTATATCTAAATCCTTATATTTTTTGCTATAGTTTAAAAAAATATCTATATAAATTTCTTCATCTGTACTTTGTTCTTCATTACCTTTTTTCTTCAAAATTTCATCATAATAACTCTGAATTACCAAATTACATACTGATTTTTCTAATACATACTTATCTCGTTTAAACTTTTCAAATTTACTTTTCGTTGATTCATTGAAATATTTCTCACGACTTTTAGTCAAAAAAGTATACATATAAGGAATAAATCCAGCTTTCCAGCTTTCACAACTTTTACTACTGTTTATGACATAGCTAATATATTCTAACTCCTCTTTTGTTTTATTTTTTAAAATTGGTAAACATAAGTTTTTCTGTTCCTGCACTTTTTGCTCTGTCATATCTGGACGTTTAGGATATATATTGAAAATCTTTATTGCTTCATCATCTTTTTGTTCTTCTATTTTTTTTACTTGTTCGCTTCGTTCTTCTTCTTCCTGCTTATCCTGTTTCACAATAGAAGTAGCAGAAAAAGTTAAACACAATCTACGTTCAACCATTCCATCTTTTTCTACAAATTCACGCTTTATAAATTTTGCTTTTTCTAAATTCTCTAATGCGTATCTTACAGTTCTTTCTGTAATATTTAGATGCTTGGCAAAATGAGAATTACTAACTGCGCATTTTCCTATCTTAGAGTTCAGAAAACTTCTTATTTCTGCTAGAATTAATTTTTTTGTAGCATCTAGTTTAAGAACTAAAATATCGTCATCTAAATTAAATCCATTAAACTGTCCCTTTTTAAACTCTGGTCTTATGGATTTTTTAGTCTCCAATTTTCTGTTATTAGTATTTCCGACACTGACAATATACTTCTTCTTTATAAGAGCTGCGACAATTCTTTCTATTTCTCTTTCCGTAGTTCCTATTGCTATAGCAATTTCTTTATTGCTAATCCTTATCTGCTTTTTAAAATTTAAGAGATATGCAAATACAATTTTTTCTCTGTTTGTCAATGTTTCATCTATCAATAAGTTTTTATGTATATACATCTTTTTGCACTCCGTTTCTAGTACAAAAAAAGCATAGCCAAAATACATATAATCGGCTATGCTTTCTAAATCTCGAAGTCAAAAAGTCTCACATCTATGACAATTTTTATTTGACATTGAAATACTAGCAATGTTAAAATCTATTTAATGAATAGTTATTTTCAGGGTAACTATTCTATCAAATAAAAATAACAATGCAGGTAAAGAGATTTTTGGAAGTGTGGTTTCCGATTATCTGCTTATAAAAGTATTGCGAGTACCTTTATAAGCACCTGTATTTTTATTTTACTTTTTTCGTACAAATTTTTTGTTAATTTTAGTTTATAGGTTACGCTAGAAATTGTCAAATACTTTTCAGAAAAAGTGAAAAATTTTTTATGAGGTGATATCATGCCTACAATTAAATTCATAAAAAAATATGCTAAAGATAAAGGTTTCAAATTGCCTAAGATTGGGAAAAAAGAAATTTTTATTCATTCTATTCAATTACAAGAAGGAAACAGTCCTTGTTATGCTATTAAGCATTGTGATAATATGAATTGTTTGTGGTTCAAAGATTGTCAAAAAGAATATACAAAAAGAGCTTAGATTTTCTAAGTTCTTTTTTTTTGCCTTGAGACAAGAATTTCTCTTTTTTATTCTTTTATTATCTTTATAAATACTTTTAGAGGAAAAAAAAGTGGGTAATCGTGGTGAAAACCCTTATTTTATGCGGCTTTTTAGGGAGGAAAAAAAAGTGGGTAATGGGAGGAAAAAAAAGTGGGTAATGGGAGGAAAAAAAAGTGGGTAATCGGATATAGGAGGAAAAAAAAGTGGGTAATCAGTGTGAAAACCCTTATTTTACGCGGCTTTTTTAGGGAGGAAAAAAAAGTGGGTAATCGGATATAGGAGGAAAAAAAAGTGGGTAATCAGTGTGAAAACCCTTATTTTACGCGGCTTTTGTAAAGGAAAACGGGATGTACTTCCTATAGCTAAAACAAGAGGTTCTATGGCAATAAAGAATAACTTGTATATTTTAATGAACATGTTATAATAAACATATAAATAAAAATCAAATAACATAGTAGTAAAAAAAGACCTCGAGATGAGTTGAACGGCTTCTCGAGGTCTTTTGCATTATGATGCTAATGCGGGCAATGGGCTAGTTGCTCTTTAACTAACTGTCTAACCACTTGCAAATATAGTGAACAGCAACACCAGAAACTATACCTGCCATAACAGCAATGAAAAAATCGAATAACATAGTAGTAGCGCACCTCCTCCTGTTGCTAGGATTTGGTTGAGCAACATTAAAATTATAACATTTTTCATTTATACATACAATTATTATGTAATTAATACACAATAAAAATACATAATAAAATAACACAACAACAAGTCAACTTCCTATTTCTTTACATAAAAGTACAATATATAGATTTTGTGCCAATTTTGACGGCAAAATTACAAAATACATAAAATCCACCATGAGAAAACAAAAATGACGGGAAATAAAAAAGACAGGCACTATATATTGTGGTTTAGTACCTGCTTTGACGTTTTTAACTTCCTATTTTTCGGCTTTTAGGAAGTTAGCTTTCAGATTTATTTTATTTATGCTATAATTATATTATTATATTACACAATTTATACATAATTATATTACACAAATAGAAAGGAAATAATATGAAGATAATTAGCATTATAAATCAAAAAGGTGGTGTTGGAAAAACCACTACAGCTTTAAACTTATCAACAGCTCTAAGGAAGAAAAATAAAAAAATACTTTTAGTGGATTTGGATCCACAATGCAATTTGAGTAATACAGTAAACGCAACTGCAAAAAATAACATCTATGATGTATTAACAGGTAAAATAAGTCTATCTGAAGCAATAGAAGCAGATTTTATATCTAGTTCTCCATATATGGCAAATCTAAATAATAAAACTCAATTTACTATAATAAAAAGTAAAACAGACTATGATTATATAATACTAGATACTCCACCTTCTTTAGGTATTATAACGTTAAACGCATTATCTATATCAGACAATATAATAATAACTACTACGGCAGATGCCTATAGCTTACAAGGTATAAATCAACTTATAACCACTATCTTGGCCATTAAACAAAAACGCAATCCAAATATAAAAATAAAAGGTATTCTTTTAACGCGTTTTATTGCGCGTACAGTCATTTCAAAAAATGTAATAACCGTTTTAGAAGGATTAACTAAACAATTAGGAACAAAAGTATTTAATACTAAAATAAGAGAGTGTATCGCGTTGAGAGAAGCTCAAATGCTAAACAAAGATATTTTTTCTTATGCTCGTTATTCAAATGGAGCATTTGATTATGAAAAACTAGCGGGAGAAGTGTTAGATGAAAAACAATAAAGATTTCACAAATAACATAAGTCAAAACTTTGGCGCAGTTATGGAAATGCTTAATAAGGAAGATGTTCCGGCAACAGAAGAAAAAGTAGAAAAGAATAATGATGATAATTTACAAAAGGTTTTAGAAAGTAAAAAACGCACTAAACGTGTGCAGCTTGTTATGTACCCTTTTTTGTATGAACAGATAAAAGAAATAGCAAACAACAAACATTTGAGTTTCAATAAATATGTAGAATTATTGTTATATGAAGCTATAAAAAAAGAAAAAAAGTAATTACTATGTAATAATTACACAATAAAATAATGTAATTATTACATAGTAATTACATATAAAAGCCTTATCATAAATGATAAGGCTTTTTTTATTAAAGTTAGGCACGAACAACACCGATAATAAAAGGTGCTGTGGATACAGCTGTTAAGGCTGTAAAGAAATTTACCGAAACAGATTTTCCATTTTCTATTGTTCCTAAATCTATCATTCCCATTAATTTGTTTGCCTTTTCAATCCTTTTTCCTGGATAAGCAAATACTCCGTCAAGTGAAACAAAGGGATAAATTACTCCGCCTGAACTCGACATAACAACTTTGAAATTGCCTGTATTACCGGTATTGTTAGTAAATTTAAGTCTTACGTCCATTTGT
>JADIMN010000126.1 GCA_017694735.1 Candidatus Alectryobacillus merdavium | reverse complement strand
GTTTTAGATCTTAAAAATGAAGAATATATATTTAAAAAAGATTATAATAATTTAGATAGGATTTTGATAGTTAAGTCTTTATGAAATATCTAACTTTTAATGATAAAGAAGAAATAAAAGAAGCATTAAATAACGGAGAAGTTATCTCTTTTCCAACTGAAACCGTTTATGGTTTAGGAGCTTTATCGACTTTTAAAGGATTTAAAAATTTAGTTAAGGTAAAGCAAAGAAGAGATGATAAACCTTTTACCTTAATGGTTAGCGATATTAATATGATCGAAAAATATTGTAAGTTAAATTCTCTGTCGCGAAAAATAATTGAAAAGTTTATGCCCGGAAGTTTAACTGTAATTTTAAAAGCAAAAGAAAATTTACCAAAGTTTTTATCTTTAGGAACAAATTTTATTGGTTTTAGAATTCCTGATAATAAAGACTTAATAGAATTAATTTCTTATATTGGTAAACCACTTCTTGTTCCAAGCGCAAATAAAAAAGATCAAAAACCAGAAACGACTGCAGATGGAGTATACAATGTTTTTAAAGACGAACTATATTGTATTATTAATAAGGATAGTGATGTTAAATCAAAAGTTCCATCAACAATTGTTAAAATTAATAATGATGAATTAACTTTCATTAGAATTGGAACAATAAGTAAAGAAGAAATTTTAAAGGAGATTAAATTATGAAAATTGTTTTAGGTAGTGACCATGGTGGATTTGAATATAAATCTAAATTAATTAAATTTTTAAAATCAAAAAATATTGAAACAATAGATGTTGGTACTTTTTCAACTGAGCCAGCTGCATGGAGTGAATTTGGTTTAAAAGCAGCTTTAAAAGTTCAGTCAAAAGAAGCAGATTATGGTATTGTCTTTTGTAAGTCTGGACAAGGAGTTTGTATAGCTGCAAATAAAGTAAAGGGTGTTTATTGTGGACTTGCTTATAATGATGAGAATGCTATTAAATGTAAAACTCATGATGGATGTAACATGATTGCTTTTGGTTGTGAATACACAACTTATGAAGATGTTGAAAAAAGAGTAATGCTGTTTTTAAATGCAACTTTTGAAGGTGGACGACATTTAGAAAGATTAAATATTTTAAAAAAATTTGAAGAAAAAAAGTAAAATCTTTAAATTCCCTACGACTTATATAGTATAGGGATTATGGAAAGATTTGTTTGTGAAGTATGTGGGAATAAAGATCCCCCGTTACATTGGATATTTTAAAAATAAACCATATTGTAGATTATGTGTCAGATTTAAAGCGAAAGATGAGTTATCTTCTAATGATGTAGTTTTTAATGAACCTATAAATTACGCAAATTATAAATTAACCGAAGAACAAAAGTTAATTTCTAATAAACTTTTAGAAAATTTTATTAAAAAGAAAAATTCCCTAGTTCATGCTGTTTGTGGTGCTGGTAAAACAGAACTTTGCTTTGAAATAATAGGTTTTTGCATAAAAAACAAGCTAAATGTAGGTTTTGCAATACCAAGAAAAGACGTTGTTATAGAACTTTATCATAGATTTAAAAACATATTCAAAGATAATTCAATTGTTCCTGTATATGGAGAAAATACTGATAAACTAGTTGGTGAACTCATAATATTGACAACACATCAACTATATCGATACAAAAATTATTTTGATTTACTTATTTTAGATGAAATAGATGCCTTTCCTTTTAAAAATAATAAAGTTTTGTACTCATTTTTAAGAAAATCAATAAAAGGTAATGCAATTTTAATGTCAGCTACAATTACAGAAACGCAAAAACAAAATTATAAAAATATAGGGTTTGAAATAATTACTTTGTATAAAAGATTCCATAATTTTCCAATTCCTGTTCCAAAAATTGTTAGGAAAATGGGAATTTTGAAAATGATTTATTTAATAAAATATTTAAAGAAATTTGAAAAGGAAAATAAGCCGTGTATTGTCTTTGTTCCTACAATTGATATAAGTGAAAAATTGTTTTCGTTTTTAAGATTTTTCTTTAAAAAAATAAACTGTGTGAATTCTAAAATCGAAGAAAGAAATAAAATAATTAGTGAGTTTAAAGATAATAAAATTAACATTCTTGTTTCAACAAGCGTTTTAGAGAGAGGTGTAACTTTTTCGAATTTACAAGTAATAATTTATGACACATACAACCCAATATATGATGTGCAAACTCTTGTTCAAATTTCTGGAAGAGTTGGAAGAAAAAAGGAATTTCCAGATGGAGAAGTTATATTTTTATCATACAAAATAAGCAGAGACATGTTAGATGCAATTAATACGATTAAAGAACAGAATAAAACAACTTTTCAAAAGTGAAAATTATTGCAAAATTTGTTTTAAAAAAATTAACCAGATTTCTCTTCACAATATTTTTTCAAATAATATAATATGTAGAAAATGTCTTAAATCGATGGATCCAAAATTTTATTCTTTTAAGGTTGAAGGAGTAAAAACCATTGCAATTTTCGAATATAATCAAAAAATTAAAGAGCTTTTATATCAGTTTAAGGGTTGTATGGACTACGAATTAAAAGATGTATTTCTGACTTATTATGTTGATTATTTAAAATTATTATTTGCCGGTTATTACATAATTTGTGCTCCTTCCTTCAAAGAACATGATCAAAGAAGAGGTTTTAATCATGTTAAAGAAATATTTTCATCTTTAAATTTAGAATATATAGATTGTTTAATAAAAACAAAGGATATAAAACAAGCCAATTTAAGTCTAGATAAAAGAGGAGACATTTATAAATATATTGAAATTGATGAATCGGCTAACTTAAATGGTAAGAAAATTTTGTTAGTAGATGATGTTTATACTAGTGGAAGCACAATTAAAGCATGTTTAAAATTAATAAAAGCGAAAAACCCTCGCAAAATACGCATATTATTGATGTCTAGAAGAACTATTTATGATAAATATTAATATTATTTATTTTTTTATATTATAATATAAAAGACTTTATTTAGAAAAGTGAGGTGCGATATGGCAAATATAATCGATAAAATATTTCAATTTGATAAAATCGCTTTAAGAAAATACAGAAGAGAAGCAAAAAAAGTTTTAGCTTATGAAAATGAAATGGCATCTTTAAGTGATGAACAATTAAGGGATAAAACCGCTTATTTTAAAGGTTTATTAAATGAGGGTAAAACATTACAAGATATTAAATACGAGGCTTTCGCTGTTGCAAGAGAAGCAGCAAAAAGAACACTTCATCAATTCCCATTTGAGGTTCAAGTAATTGGTGCTTTAGTTTTAAATAATGGCGATGTTGCTGAAATGAAAACTGGTGAGGGTAAAACATTAACTGCAACAATGTCTGTTTATTTAAATGCTCTTGAGGGGAAAGGTGTCCATGTTGTTACAGTTAACGAATACTTAGCACAAAGAGACGCTGAATGGATGGGACAAATATATCGTTTCTTAGGACTAAGTGTCGGAGTTAATTTAAGAGATAAAACAAGCGCTCAAAAGAAAGAAGCTCATGCTTGTGATATTACATATACAACCAATGCAGAGTTAGGATTTGATTATTTAAGAGATAATATGGCTCCTACAGTTGATAGAAGAGTTTTAAGAGGGCTACACTATGCTGTAATTGATGAAGCTGACTCTATTTTAATTGATGAAGCTAGAACTCCTTTAATTATTTCTGGTGGAGCAAAAGCTTCTCCAAGCCAATATACAGTTGCTGATAGATTTGTTAAGATGCTTAAAAAAGATACAGATTTTACTATTGATGTAAAAACAAAAACTTGTAACTTAACAGATGCTGGAAACACTAAAGCTGAAAAAATGTTTGGTATTAAAAATTTATATGATCCAGAATTTGCTGACTTAGTTCATAGAATTCACCAAGCTTTAAAAGCAAACTACATAATGGGAAGAGATGTTGAATATTTAGTTGATAAAGAAGGCGAAATTCAATTAATCGACCAATTCACTGGCCGTGTATTAAAAGGAAGAGAATATAGTGATGGCCTTCAACAAGCAATTCAAGCTAAAGAAGGCGTAAAAATTAAACAAGAAACTATTACTATGGCTACAATTACTTATCAAAACTTCTTTAGATTGTTTGATAAATTATCTGGTATGACTGGAACTGCAAAAACCGAGGAAGAAGAATTTAGAAAAATTTATAATATGAGGGTTGTTGTAATTCCTACTAATAGACCAGTTATAAGAGTCGATGCTTTAGATTTTGTTTTTAATACTAAAGAAGCAAAGCTCAAAGCATTAGTTAAAGAAGTTAAGGAAAGACATGAAAAAGGTCAACCAATATTAATCGGTACAACAAGTGTTGAGTCTAGTGAAGAAGTTTCTAATCTTTTAACTCAAGCTGGATTAAAACACGAAGTGTTAAATGCTAAAAATCACGCCAGAGAAGCAGAAATTATTTCTCACGCAGGAGAAAAGGGACAAATTACTCTTGCTACAAACATGGCTGGTAGAGGTACTGATATTAAAATTGATAATGAGGTTAAAAAACTTGGTGGTCTTTGTGTTTTTGGTACTGAAAGACATGAATCAAGACGTATTGATAATCAATTAAGAGGACGTAGCGGAAGACAAGGAGATCCTGGTTTTTCTAGATTTTATATTTCATTAGATGATGATTTAATGATTAGGTTCGGTCAAGACAATCTTAAAAAGATATTTAAGAGTTTTGGTGATGAAGCAATTGAATCAAGTTTAATTTCTAAAGCAATTACAAGTGCACAAAAGAAAATTGAAGGTCGTAACTTTGATACTAGAAAAAATGTTTTAGACTACGATGATGTTTTAAGTAAACAAAGAAAAATTATTTATCAATATAGAGATGATATTCTTTTTGCTAATGATATTACCTCTCTTATGAATGATATGTTTGATAAAGCTGGTGAAGCTCTTGGTAAAAAATCAATTAACCCAAAAAGTAGTGATAAATTAATTAGTGGAGAATTACTTGGTAAAGTATTAATGCCTAGATTTTTACCAGATGGATCATTTGACTATAAGCAATATGATTTAATGAGCGTCGAAGATGCAAAAGGTGATATAACCTCACTTCTAAGACAAATGTATGAAATTCATTCAAAAACTTGGCCAAAAGATATCAAAGAAAGAGTAGAAAGACAAATTTGTTTAAGATGTATTGATAGAAACTGGACAAGACATATTGATGAAATGGCATCTTTAAGAGATACAATTTATTTAAGAAGCTATGCACAAACTAATCCTTTACAAGACTATGTTAATGAAGGTTACTCAATGTTTAATGAAATGCTTGATATTATAGCTATTGAAGTTGTTTTAAATCTTGTTAATGCACAACTTAGATTAAATGTAAACGCTCAAGCAAACCCTGAAGAAAATAAGGATAGTAAACCTGTTGAAACAGAACCTAAAATAGAAAGTAAAAATAAAGAAGACGAATCTTTAATCGATACTACAAATGCGCCAACAACAACGGCGAAGGAGCAATAATTATGAAGGAAAGATACGAGTATAAAAATTTATTAGAAGATCTTTCTGTTGTAATTAAAAAGCTCGGAGACTCTCTTTGACCTCGATAAGAAGAAAAAAACTATTGAAGAATTAGAAGCAAAAATGAACGAAGATGGTTTTTGGAATGATAAGAATTCATCTTTAAAAGTTGTAAATGAGCTAAATAATACAAAGTATTTGTATGATACTTATAATTCGTTAAATTCAAAATTAGAAGAACTTCAAGTTTTGTTAGAAGATATTTCTGAAAACGACACGGAAATGCTTGAACTTTTTGATAATGAAGTTTCATCTTTTAACAAGCAAGTTGATTCTTTTAATAAGGAAGTATTATTTTCTGGAGAATATGATAAATTAAATGCAACAGTTGATATTCATCCTGGTGCCGGTGGAACTGAGTCTCACGATTGGGCTTCTATGTTATATAGAATGTATGTAAGATTCTGTGAAAAAAATAATTTAAAAGTTAGTGTTGTGGATTATCAAGAAGGTGAAGAAGCTGGAATTAATAGTGTTACTTTTCAAGTTAAAGGTAAAAATGCTTATGGATTGTTAAAGTCTGAAAAAGGCGTTCATAGACTTGTTAGAATTTCCCCTTTTGATGCAAACTCAAGAAGACATACTAGTTTTGCAAGTGTTAATGTTGTACCAATTTTTGATGAATCAAATAATATAGTTATAAATGAAAAAGATTTAAAAATTGATACTTATAGAAGTGGCGGTGCTGGTGGACAAAATGTAAATAAGGTCGAAACCGCTGTTAGAATTACTCATTTACCTACAGGCATAGTTGTTTCTTGCCAAGTTGAAAGAAGTCAATTATCTAATAAAGAAATTGCTATGCAAATGCTTAAAAATCAACTTTATCAAAGGGAACTACAAGAAAAGCAAAACAAAATGAAAAATATTATTGGTGAACAAAAAAACATAGAATGGGGAAGCCAAATTCGTTCTTATGTCTTTTGCCCTTATACATTAGTTAAAGATAATAGAACTAATTATGAAGAAAGTAATGTTGAAAGTGTAATGGATGGTAATATAGAAGGATTTATATACGCTTATTTAGAAAAATTAGCTAAGGAAAAGTAAAAATGGCCACTGTAAAAAAGAGATTAAGTACTAAAACAAAAAGAATATTACAAAAATATATAATGTTATTTTTTGCTAATTTAATATTAGCTTTTTCAACAGTTATTTTTTATGATCCTTTTTCAATTGTTGCTGGTGGAGTTAGTGGTATTGCATTTATTTTTGATTATTTTAGTGGCGGAAACTTATTAGATGTTTATGTATATGGAATCACATCTATTTTAATAATTGTATCTTTCTTTACGTTAGGTAAAAAAGTTACTGTTAGAAGTTTGTTTTCTACTCTTTTATATCCAGTCTTGTTAACTGTTGTATATAGAATCCCAGGATTAAATAGTATAGGACAATATTTTGTTAAAATTGATGGTATTAATTTGGTTGAAAATATTTCTCAAATAGGGGAACTTGGATATGGTGGAGTTTATTTAGTTAATTATTTAATTTGTGCTATATTTGGTGGTCTTTTGTGTGGTTTATCTGTCGCAATTGCTTTTAGTGTTGGCGGAACAACTGGCGGTATTGATATACTAGTTTTAGTATTTAAAAAATATATTAAAAAATTTAATGAATCATTTTTTACTTTTATATTAGATGGTTCTATTATTGTAATCGGTATTGGTGTTTTTACTTTGAAAAATAGTGATAATCCTTATTATCTTGCAACATCTTGTTTTAATATTTTAAGTGCATTAATTTGTTCTATAACGATTGAAGTTGTTTATATTATGAAAAGTAATGATATAAACTGTGAAATTATTACGAATAAGTGGAAAGAATTAAACGATTACTTTATTAATGTGCTTGAAAGAGGCACGACTATTTATGATGTTAAAGGCGGATATAAATTAGAAGATAGAAAAGTTGTAAAAATGATTATTAATAAAAAAGAATATGAAAAAGTAAAAGAAAAAATAGAGGAAGTAGATCCTGAAGCATTTGTAACCTTTACTCCAACTAAGAAAGTAATTGGTTTAGGATTTACACGAGAAAATCCTTTTGAATAATTTTTATGATATATAAAGATTTTGAACTAGTTTCCAATTTTAAACCAACTGGTGACCAACCTCATGCTATAGAAAATCTTTTAAATGGTTTAAAAGATGGTAAAAAGATCCAAGTGTTACAAGGTGCAACCGGTACTGGTAAAACTTTTACTATGGCAAATATTATTGCAAAAGTTAATAAACCAACGCTTGTTTTAGTTCACAATAAAACACTTGCTGGTCAATTATACAGCGAGTTTAAAGAACTTTTTCCAAATAATAGAGTTGAATATTTTGTTTCTAACTTTGATTTTTATCAGCCTGAAGCATATATTCCATCAACTGATACTTATATAGAAAAGAATGCTGTAATGAATCAAGAAATTGAAATGTTAAGAACAAGTGCTATAAATAGTGTTTTAGAAAGAAGCGATACTATAATAGTAGGTTCTGTAGCATCTATTTATGGTTTAAGTGATCCAGATGAGTATTTTAGATTAGTTTTTGATATTAGAGTTGGTGAAAAAATTGATATTAAAGAATTTTTTAATAAACTAGTTAATGCACAATATACTCGTACTAATATGGATTTAGATAGAGGATTGTTTAGATCTAGAGGCGATATTATTGAATTTATGCCAGCTAGTTCAAAAGACACTTATATAAAGGTTGATATTTTTGACGATGAAATTGAGTCAATTAAAAAAGTTAATTTCGTAACTGGTGAAATAATCGAATCTTATAAAACTTTTCCTATTTTTCCTGCTTATGACCACGTCGCAACTCATCAAAGAATTTTGAGTGTTTGTGACAAAATAATGGAGGAACTCAGAGAAAGAGTTGAATATTTTAAAAGCCAAGGTAAACCTCTTGAAGCGGAAAGAATTGATATGAGAGTCCGACAAGATGTTGAATCTTCAATTGAGTTTGGTATGTGTCCTGGAATTGAAAATTATTCTTTATACATAGATGGTAGAGAAAAAGGCAGTCGTCCATTTTGTTTAATTGACTACTTTCCAAAAGACTTTTTACTTTTTGTTGATGAATCACACGCTACACTTCCTCAAATAAGAGGAATGTATGCTGGAGATAGATCTAGAAAAGAAAATCTTGTAAATTATGGATTTAGATTACCTACTGCACTTGATAATAGACCTTTAAAATTTGAAGAGTTTGAATCTATTTATAATCAATTAATATGTACCTCTGCAACACCAGGTCCATATGAGTTAGAAAAAACTAATAATAAAGTTGTAGAGCAGATTATTAGACCAACTGGTTTGCTTGATCCAATTATTCATGTTAGAAAAACAGAAGGACAAATAGATGATATACAAAATGAAATTAATAAAAGACTAGAGCTTAATGAAAGAACCATTATTACTACTTTAACAGTTAAAATGGCTGAGGATTTGACCGACTTTTTAAAATCAAGAGGCTATAAAGTTGTATATCTACATCATGAGTGTAAAACTCTTGAAAGAACCCAAATAATTTATGATTTTAGAAGAAAAAAATATGATGTTTTAGTAGGAATTAATCTATTAAGAGAAGGTTTAGATATTCCAGAATTATCTTTAATATGTATTTTAGATGCTGATAAAGAAGGATTTTTAAGATCATCAACTAGCTTAATTCAAATTTGTGGAAGAGCAGCAAGAAATGTTAATGGTACTGTTATTATGTACGCTGATACAATAACTCAAAGCATGAAATATTGTATTGATGAAACTGCTAGAAGAAGGGCCATTCAAGAACAATATAATATAGATAACGGAATTATTCCTACAACTGTTGAAAAACCTATTTTTGAACCTATACATAATAGTGAAACAATTATTTCCTCATTTAAATCTAAATCAAAACAATTAAGTAAAAAACAAATAGAAAAAGAAATTGCAGAGTTAGAAAAACAAATGAAGAAATATGCAAATGAATATAATTTTGAAAAAGCTATTGAAATAAGGGATGTTATTAGTGAAATTAGAGAAAAATATAATTTAAGATAGAAACAAGTCTACAACAATTATTTTGCTTGAAAAAACTTAGGTTTTTCTATATTATATTAAAGATTGAGGTAAACTATGGGTTGGTATGATTATTTATTGATGGTAATTTGTGTAATTATTATTATATTATCATTACTACAAGGTGGTAAGTCTGAAGGTGCTTCAGGTGCTATTACTGGTGGTGGTATGAATATATTTGTCAAAACTAAAGAAAGAGGTAGTGAGTTAGTTGTTACTTATTTAACCTTAGCATTTGGTGTTGTATTCTTATTTACTTGCATTTTAATTACTGTAATGCATCAATAATTAATTTATTTATTTTTTAAAATTTATTAGCGTAAGTAATTACGCTTTTTTATTTTCAAAATATGAAAGAATAAAAACTTTAAAATAGTTAAGCATATTTTAAATTTAAGCTTATTTAATATAAATTTGATTGTAAATTAATTAATTGTTGTTCTTTTATTGTTTTATTAAATTTTTATTTACAAAATAAATGAAATTTAACTACTTTTATTAATCTATTTTGAGTATAATTTTAAAAGTATGTTAGCAGATATTAAGTCATATGTTTTTTTAAAAAAAGAAGAGTTAAAAAAAGAAGTTTTAAAATTAGAAGTAAAGCCTCATTTACTTATTATTCAAGTAAATGATGATGTAGCTAGTAATTCTTATATTAAAGGAAAAATTAAGGATTGTAGTGAAATCGGAGTTATTTGCGATTTATTAAAATTAGATATTAATATTTCTCAAAGTGAGTTACTTTCTATTATTGATAAATATAATAAAGATAATAAAATACACGGAATATTAGTTCAAATGCCTTTACCAAAGCAAATTAATGAAGATGTAATAAAACAAAGCATTGATCCAAAAAAAGATGTTGATGGGTTTAATAAATTAAGTAAGTTTAAGCCATGTACTCCTTATGGAATAATAAAATATTTAGAATTTATCAATTACGAATTTAAATCTAAAAATGCTGTTATTATTAATAGAAGCAATATTGTTGGAAAACCTTTAATTAATTTATTGCTTGAAAAGGATTGCAACGTTACCGTTCTTCATTCAAAGACTACGTTAGAAGATATGAAATATTATTTACAACATGCTGACTTAATTGTTTCCGCTATTGGAAAACCTCATATATTAAAAGGTTATAATTTTAAGAAAGATGCAGTTTTAATAGATGTTGGAATTTCTAGAATAGATGGAAAATTATGTGGAGATTTTGAAACAAATAATGATGTAAAATTACAAACCCCTGTTCCAGGCGGTATTGGTTTAATTACAAGATTAACTTTATTAGAAAATTTATTGGAGGCTTATAGAAATGAACTTTAATATTAAAAACACATTTGTTTATGGATTAGATCACGCTATAAAAGCTAGTGGAAATCCTATGAGAACTGTAATTGACACTTCTGAAGTTACAGAAAAAGATATTTCAAGAGCTATAAAGCTTGGTGCGACAAAACAAGGTGAAGGTCATGATAATTACTTAAAAGGTATTTTAGTACAACTTGATGTTACAGCACCTTTATATTGGTGGAAGCAAGCTCAAAGATATCACTGGTTTGATTATATTTCTAGTCAATCAACAATGCATTGTTTATTAAAATTTGATATTAAAAGTCAATGTGTAGATGAGACTAATTCTGAAATATTAGATATTCTAAAAAAATTAGTCGATGAATATTTAGCTATTCCAGATACTGATGAAACAAAAAAAGAAAAATGGAGAGAATTAGTTGCTTCTCTTCCTTGTGGTTTTTGTCTTGGAGCTAGTATGACTACCAATTATCAACAATTAAAAACAATGTTTAATCAAAGAAAATATCATAAATTAAAAGAGTGGCATGTTTTCTGCGATTGGTGTTTAACTTTGCCTAGATTTAGTGAATTAACTGGTTGTAAATATTAAATATATAGAAGGAGGGAATTTATATGAATAAAACAATTTTAAAAAAGTATGCAAATTTATTAATTAAAAGTGGACTAAATGTTCAACCAAAACAAGATGTCTTAATTTTTGCTAATGTTGAAATTTATCCTTTTGTTGAAATGCTTGTTAAGGAAGCTTATAAAGCAAAAGCAAACTATGTAAGAGTTATTTGGGCAGATGATGAGATTTATAAAGCAAAAATTAATAATGCTCCATTAAGTGTTTTAAAACAATTTACGGGAATTGATAAAGCAGAAATGGATTATAGAATTGAAAAGTATCCATGTATGTTACATATCTTATCTTCATCACCAGATGCATCAAAAGGAATAAAACAAGATAAAGAACATGCCATGATTGTTGAAAGAAACAAGTTTATTAAACCTTATAGAGATATACTTGATAATAAGTATCAATGGTGTATTGCTGGTTATCCAAGTAAAGCTTGGGGAAAGAAAATTTATCCTGAATTAAGTGCCAATAGAGCTCAAGAAAAATTACTAGAAGACATTTTAAAAGTTTCAAGAATGGGAGAAGACCCAAATAAGAATTGGGAAGAACATAATAAAAATTTAAAATCAAAATGTGAAACACTTAATAATCTTCATTTAAAAGAATTACATTATACCTCAAGTAATGGAACTGACCTAAGAGTTGGTTTAATTCCTGAAGCTAATTGGTTAGGTGGTGCTGAAGAAACTGTTGATAAGAAGATTATGTTTAATCCAAATATTCCAAGTGAAGAAGTTTTTACTTCTCCAAAGAAAGGTTTAGCTGAAGGTATTGTTTATTCAAGTAAGCCATTATCATATAATGGACAAATTATTGATAAATTTTATATTAGATTTAAAGATGGAAAAGCTGTTGAATATGATGCTGAAGTTAATAAAGATTTATTAAGAGATTTATTAAATATTGATGAAGGTGCTTCTTATTTAGGAGAGTGTGCTTTAATTGCCCATGATTCACCTATTAATAATACTGGTATTCTTTTCTTAAATACTTTATATGATGAAAATGCTTCATGTCACTTAGCTGTTGGTAGAGGTTTTACCAATACAATTAAAGATTATGAAAAATATAGCAAAGAAGAACTTCATAATTTTGGAATAAATGATTCTTCTAGCCATGTTGATTTCATGATCGGAACAAAAGATATGAAAATTGTCGGAAAGACAATTGGCGATAAAGAAGTTGTAATATTTGAAAATGGTAATTGGGCTATTTAATCTATAATATCAACTATATTTTCTAAACTTAATTTAGAATTGTCATCTAAAAGAATTGATCTATAAATTGGATCAATTCTTTTTATTTTACATGTTTTATTGTAAAGATATCCGTCATTAAAATACTGAATTGTAATCATTTCTCCATTATAATTTTGAAGTTTATAATTTAATTCTTCTAGTTTATCATCAAAAAGAATTGGTTTTTCAATTCTGTCTCGATTAACTCTCATCTTTTTAAGTTCAATTTCTTGTTCTATTAAAGATTTATATGGTTGCCATTTTTTCATAGTATTATCCTTCATTTTTTATGGCCTCCAATTTGTTTGTTTCTTTCAAAATATGTAGATTCATCTAGTAATGATGTTCCTAAAAATACTTTGTCTTTTCCATATTTATCTTGTAAGTATTCAAGAGTAATTGTTGCGTTTCTTAACTTAATATCATTATTTTCATCATTAAATAATGAATATTGAATTTTTGTTCGTTCAACTAAGCATGAATATGATATATATAGTTTTCTTATCGGCAAATCCTTAACATTTTTATTAAAGATATCTAAAAGCACTGCAAAAATACGTTCATTTATATCGGTATAATTAAGCAATTTTTGTTGTTTTGTAAATCCTGGAGACACTTTTTGTTTGAAAGAATAAATTACAGTTAGAGAAACTTGTCCTGTTAAATAATTTGCTTTATGAAGTCTTTCACATAGTGAATTTGTCATTTCTTCTAACAATATTTTTGCTTGTTCAACGGTGTAGTCTTTGTAAAGACTTTGTCCTAAAGATAAAGATTTAGATATTGTTTTATATTTATTTTGAATTAATGAGTAATCATTTCCGTTAACTAAATCATGTAGTTCTATTCCAGCTTGGCCTAAGTTGAGTCTTAAATAATTGATATGCGCTTTAGCAAGTTCTTCAACAGTATTAATTCCCATTCTTTCAAGTCTAGTCTTATAACCAATATTAATTCCCCAAATTGAATCAAGATCTTTTATTTTCCATAGTTTATTTTTAACATCATCTCTTGTCCATGTACATCTAAAAGGAGGTTTCTTTTTAGCTTCATTATCTAAAGCAACTTTTGCCATAAAAATATTATATGAAATACCAGCCGTAGTTACTAAATGGGTTTTTTCATATATTTTATCTTGGATTTCTTTTACTATTTCTTCTGGTTTTTTGTTGTAAAATTTTAAATATGGAGTTAAATCAAAAAAACACTCATCTATTGAATAAATATGCATATCTTCTTCTGCGACGTAATCGAGCACAATTGAGAAAACTTCATTTGATTTTTTTAAATATAAACCCATTCGTGGGGTTGCATAAATCATATTTTTTACATATGGTAAATCTTTTCGTCTACAAACATTTTTTGCTCCGTGGCTTTTCATATATGGAGTACATGATAAAACTATTGTATTTGCGCCTCTTTCTGTATCACAAACTACAAGTGGTGTAGTGAAAATATCTAAGCCTCTTTCAACGCATTCTACCGAGGCGTAAAATGATTTTAAGTCTAACGCAACAATAACTCTATCATCCATACATAATATTTTAACACTAAACTAGTTTATATTTATTCGAATTATATATTTTTTTAAATGCTTTTATAATCTTATATAATAATTGAAATAATATACTCTTTATAATATAATTTTATCGATAAGAGAGAGAAATATTTTTAAAAATATTGAGGATTTGCATGGCTTTTCTATCATTACCAGATTATTTAACAGATTTAATAATATGCCTAATTTTGTTAGTTGGAATTTGTGTAGGTTTTCTTTTTAGATCTAAATATGTTTTTATTAATTGTTTTGTATCTGGTGGGTTATTAATTATTTCATTTTTTGCTGCATATCCTTATTTAAAAAATTTTTTTGATAATCAGCTCTTAGTCATGGTAACTGGCAGCAGCAGTCAAGAAATTGCTGGATTTGAAGTTGATACTTCATCTTTACAATCAGCAATGGGCTCCTTATATGATATGTTAAATGTGTTTTCTTTCTATTTTAATGAAGGGTTTGGCGTTAGCAAGGCTGAGTTTGTTGCTAATATAGAAACTATTTCAAGCGGCTTAAGTATGTTAATTATTTTTGTCGTGGTTATTATTCTTTCTTTGATTTTAACAAGCATTATTATGCTCTTCTTAAAAGTGTTTAAAGTAGCAGATAAAAACAAGAAAAAGAAGAAAGACTTTATTGTTCTTGGTGGAACTTTAAATGCTTTTTATGTAATTGGAATTGTGGTTGTTGTAGTTTATTATGTTTATAGCATTTCATCTGGATTAGAAGAATTTACTTATATCGCGGATGGTGTTGAAGCAGAATTAGATAATATTAATTCTTTATCTGGCGATATAGAAAATTTAATGGGTACAATTAATCAATTTAAAACTACTTTTTCATCATATATTACTGAAGATTTAGATCATGAGTTAAATACAATTACTAATCTTTTGCAAAGTGCAAGAGATCTTATTAATGACTATACTTCAAAAGATGGCGATTTATATCAAGCTATTGCTCAGTTAAATTCAAATTTAGATAATTTTAGAAATTTAGTTACTTCTTATATTCAACCTTTAAGATATATTGAGTTTTTAAACAATATTAATTTAGGATTTTTAGATGTTAGAGTTGAAAACACCGAACCTTTAACATTAGCACAATCTATTAATAAAATTATAACTGGCTTTAAATCAATGGTATTAAATACAGTTGATGATGTTGTTGAAAATGCACATGGACTTATTGATACAACTAATGATTTCTTAAAAGATATCTACGATCAATTTGTTGCAATGGGCTTTTAATATTGGGTGAGTAGCTTAACTGGTAAAGCACATCGTTCGCATCGATGAGACCACGAGTTCGACTCTCGCCTCATCCACCAAATTGAAATGTACCCCCTTTCCTGGACATTCGTATTCAAGAAAGGGGTTTTTATATGCCAAAATATTCAAAAGAATTTAAATTAAAATGTATAGAATTTTATGAGAAAAATCAGAAGTATCCAAAAATTGATG